>CAYSMR010000196.1:0-3798 GCA_964432195.1 uncultured Zetaproteobacteria bacterium
GTAGTCTGTTCGCCGCGGAGGGCGCAATGCGCCCTCCGCGATTGTTAAGGAGACTGATTAAAGGCATCCTGCCTGTAATCAGACTGAAAAGGCAAAAGCGTGGCTTTGCCTCTCCTTACACAACATTGCAGGAGAGCAATGTTGCACGCATCGCGCCCGATGGGGGGCAAGCACGGACGCATGGCATGAAATCAACCACTTTTCGTGTTTGATTTGGCAGGCCGTCCATAGCCGCGCGGAAGCACTAATGATAACCAGCGCTTCCTTAACGGCACAGAATTTTATGCGCACGAAACAGCAATGGAGAAAGAGTGATGACCCACCCCCTATCAGTCATTTTTTACTGGCATATGCACCAGCCGTTCTACCGCGAAGCGGATACCGGCCGCTATCATCTGCCATGGGTCTATCTGCATGCGATGAAGGATTACACCGACATGGCTGAGATCCTGTCGCAGCTGCCCGGCGCGCGCGCCGTGATGAATTATGTGCCGTCGCTGACCGTGCAGATCAACGACTATGCCGAACAGCTCAAGTCCTTCCTCGACGGCAGCTGCAGCGACCTGAATGACCCGCTGCTGGCGGCGCTGGCCCACAAACCCGGCAAGCTGAAGAAAAAAGTGCGCAGCTTTATCCTCAAGAGCTGCTTCCGGCTGAACCATGAGCGCAATATGCACCGTTATCCGGCCTATTCGCGCCTGTGGAATATGGCCGAGCACGCAAAAACCAACAAGGCAACCGATTACCTCGGGGAGCGCTTCTACAGCGATCTGGTTGCCTGGTATCATCTGGCCTGGCTCGGCGAAACGGTGCGCCAGCGCAATTTCGTCGCGCGCCGGCTGATCGAGAAAGCGACCGGCTTCACCTATCAGGATCGGCGCGATCTGCTGACGCTGATTGCATCGCTGCTGGCCGAGATTCCGCATACCCACCAGCGACTGATCGAGTCCGGCAAACTGGAACTGACAACGACGCCGTACGCTCATCCGATCATACCGCTGATGCTCGATTTCAATACCGCGCTGGAGACCGTCCCGGACGCGCTGATTCCCGACGAACCCTATCCGAGCGGCCGTGAACGCGCGCTCGATCATATCCACCTGGCTCAGTCCAGCCATGCCGAGCTGTTCGGCCACCCTGCCCGCGGCTGCTGGCCGGCCGAGGGCGCGGTATCACAGCAGACGCTGGCCCTGCTCGGACAGTCCGGCTTTGACTGGTGCGCAACCGGCGAAGCGGTGCTGCACCACTCGCTGAAATTCAATCTGCGCGAACAGCAGGGCAACCGTGATCTCTATCACCCGTGGCTGGTCGGCGATGGCGATGAACAGATCGCCTGCTTCTTCCGCGACGACCGTCTCTCTGATCTGATCGGCTTCGAATACAGCCGCTGGGACACCCATGACGCAGTAAATAATTTCATGCATGAACTGGCCGGCATCCGCCATCGCACCCAGGGCATGGAAGCGCCGGTTGTCGCAATCATTATGGACGGCGAAAACGCATGGGAGCATTATCATGAGAATGCGCTGCCGTTCCTGGTCCAGCTCTATCAGTCGATCACCGAGCATGACGATTATGTCCTGACCACATTCAGCGACTATCTCGACAAGCATCCCGCCAACGAGAAGCTGGAGAAGCTGACGGCCGGCTCATGGGTCTACGGCAACCTCTCCACATGGATCGGCGACCGCGCCAAAACGCGTGCCTGGGAGCTGTTGATTGAGGCGAAGAAGGCATTTGATGCGAGCATCAACACGCTTGAACCGGGCCGACAGCAGGAGGCGCTCGAACAGCTGCGTATTTGCGAAGGCTCCGACTGGTGCTGGTGGTTCGGCGATTACAACCCGGGCGAAGCTGTCCGTGATTTCGATCAGCTCTACCGCCGCCATCTGAAAAAGCTCTACACGCTGCTCGGTTGTGATGCGCCGGCGTCGCTGGATGAACCTATTTCACAGGGCGGCGGCAATGCCGAAGGCGGCGGCACGATGCGCCGCGGCGGCGCTGACTGCTGACATGACAACACCGCACCGGCCTCAGTCGTGAACAGCTGTCCGGCGATGGTAAAAAAGGTTCTGATATGAGCAACTGGATAGACCGTCGCAGAGCGGCGGTACTGCTGCACATCACGTCGCTACCCGGTCCGTTTCACAAGGGTACGTTGGGATCCGAGGCGCACAGCTTCATCGACCGGCTCGCCGACAGCGGCTTTACAGTCTGGCAGTTTTTGCCGCTGGGGCCGACCCACGAACATGGTTCACCCTATGAGGCGCTGTCAACATTTGCCGGCAACCCGGAGCTGATCGATCTGCGCGACTGCATCGCAGCCGGTTGGCTGAATGCGGAGGAGCTCGCTAACACACCGGACGCCGTTATCGACGGCGCGCGTCATGCCGCTTTGCGGCGCAGCGCCGGCGATCGTTTCTGGAAGGCTGCCGCAGCCGAGCCGGAGTTAGCGGATACCATGGCTGCGTTCCGGCAACGCCACGCCGACTGGCTGGAAGATTACGCCCTGTTCGCAACGCTAAAGCAGCTGTTCAATGATGCCGCATGGTGGCAGTGGCCGGTTGAACTGCGCGACCGTAATGCCCAGGCTCTGGCTGAGGCGCACCGGCAACATCAGAAACAGATCCGGCAGATCATCTTCGAACAGTTTCTGTTCGAACGGCAGTGGCAGACGCTCCAAGGCCACGCCAAAACTCGGGGTATTCAGCTGTTTGGCGACCTTCCGATCTATGTCGCCCACGATTCTGCCGATGTCTGGTCGCACCGTGACAGTTTTACGGTTAATGAACTGGGGCTGTGCGACAAGGTGGCCGGCGTGCCGCCTGACTACTTTTCCGAGACCGGCCAGCGCTGGGGCAACCCCCTCTATCGCTGGCAGGTAATGCAGGCGGACGGATTCTCGTGGTGGATTGCACGCGTTCGTCGCCAGCTGGAACTGATGGATATGCTGCGCATCGACCATTTTCGCGGGCTGGAAGCCTTCTGGGCCATCCCCGGCGAGAGCGAGGACGGCATTATCGGCGAATGGCGCGAGGCTCCGGGCGAAGCACTGCTCGAAACCCTCAAGCAAGCGCTGGGCGAGCTGCCGCTGATTGCCGAAGATCTCGGCATTATTACCGATGCGGTCACGGCGCTGCGTGAGCGGTTTGGGCTACCCGGCATGAAAATTCTGCAGTTCGCGTTCGGCGGCGATGATGACAACCCGTACCTGCCCGACAATTTCAGCGAGGATGCCGTCGTCTATACCGGCACACATGATAACGATACGACGATGGGCTGGTTTACATCGGCCGATGCGGGCATACGCAAACATCTGCTGCGCACGCTGGACGCTACTGCTGAGCAGATGCCTTGGGCGCTGGTCGAAGCTGCGCTGGCCTCGCCGGCACAGCTGGCGGTGGTTCCGATGCAGGATCTTCTCGAACTCGGCTCGGAGGCCAGATTCAATATCCCCGGCACGCTGGACGGCAACTGGAGCTGGCGCATGGCAACCCTGCCGGATGCGGGTGCCGACTGCTGGCAGCGATCTCTGGAGCTGAACAGACGGCATGACAGACTGCCAACCTGATCACTCAGCGGCGCAGGAGATCGACATAGGGAAGCGCTGATTTATTCAGCGCTTTCGCGCAGGCCATGGACGGCTTGCCATTATATTCATCAGGATAGATGAATAAGACGGCTGTGCTGCCGACAAGTGAGCAGCAGGATGCCGCGAATCAAATCAACTACGTAATTAGGGTCTGTTAACATTAATTGAAATGTGTATAATTGTTTTATGTAGTTAACACGTTCTCA
>CAYSMR010000197.1:0-3782 GCA_964432195.1 uncultured Zetaproteobacteria bacterium
TATCTACTTCGCTTTGATTATCGAATTCATCAAATAATGTTAACAGGCCCTAAACAGCCGGAAAACGAAACAGGGCCGGCGAAGGCCGGCCCCGAATGTTGCTGTAATCAGCTGATAAATGGCTCCCCGAGCAGGACTCGAACCTGCGACATATGGATTAACAGTCCACCGTTCTACCGACTGAACTATCGGGGAATTGAAGGAGGCCGAACCGTACGGAGGGGAGAGGGGCGTGTCAATATCTCCGAAGTAAAAAATCTGACAGCGGTAGATCGCTCCCGCATCGACGGAATAGACTGTAAAACTGATCGGAAATATGGAGTATGCCGTACTGCGCGCGGTACGGCGCGCGACTTTTCCAGCAGGGAGTGGAGGGGCTGTTTGAATTTCGCTGCGCTGATCAAATCGGAGCGGGCGGCGGTATTGCTGCTGACGCTGCTGTTTCTTGCCGCCGCTGTTTATGGCGCGCCGCCGCTGCGTTATCTGGATCACCTGCTGTATGATCGGGTGAGCGTGCGCGCCGATGCGGCGGACCCGCGCATCGTGCTGGTCAATCTCGATGATCAGGATCTCTCCGGCAGCGAAGCGGCATCGCATCGGGCGATGGCGACGGTGATCGAGCGGCTGGCCGCGGCCGGCGCGCGCGTGATTGCGCTGGATCTGCTTCTGGAGCGCCCGGCCGCGTCGGATGGCGCGGCTGATCCGCTGGCGGAGGCTGTGCGTCGCTCCGGCATGACGCTGTTGCCGGAGCTGGTCGAGCGTGGCGGGGGTGGAGCCGCGCCGCTGTCGCAGGCGCTGCGCCGGATGATGATTCGCCATGTCAATCCGACCGATGTCGATGTGGCGCCGATTGATGCGGGGCGCGTGCGCTATCCCTATGAGGCCCTGAGTGCGGCTGCGGCCGGCCTCGGTTCGGTCAGTCCCTTCGCCGACAACGACGGCGTGGTTCGCTCGCTGCCGCTGGTGGTCGCCTACGGCGGCAGGTATCTGCCATCCATGCCACTGGCGCTGGCCGCCAAATATCTGCATGTGCCGCTGGACGATATCCGCATCAATCTGGGCGTCGATATCGAGCTTGGTGCCCACAACCTCGCGACCGATGGGCAGCTGCGCAGCTGGCCGCTGCTCGTATCGGGCGATGGCGGCTTTAGCGCCTACCGTTTCCGCGATCTGCTGTCGGGGCAGGTCGAGGCAGATCTGTTCACCGGCAAGATCGTATTGATCGGCAGCAGCAGTGCCCGCCTGATGACGTCGGCCGGCATGATGAGCCGGCACGCGTTTACTGCGCAGGTGTTGCAGGGGCTGCTGCACGATCAATATATCAGCCGGCCGGCCTGGACGCAGTCCGTTGAGATGCTGCTGCTGTTGCTGGCCGGCCTCTCTCTGGCGCTGCTGCTGCGTTTGCGCCCGCTGCTGGCGCTGCCGCTATCCATTGTGCTGGGCCTGCTGCTGCTGGGCTGCGCTGTCGCGCTGCTGGCATTTTATACGCTGTGGCTGCAACTGGCAGCCGCGGCGCTGCTGCCGCCGCTGGGTTATGCGCTGCTGCAGTTAAAAAGGCTCAAGCGGGATCAGGACGGCGAACAGCAGCTGGGCGGTTCACTGCATGAGACAAACAAGATGCTCGGCGTCTCGTTCCAGAGTCAGGGGATGCTGGAGCAGGCGCTAGAGAAGTTTCTGGCCTGCCCGGCCGATGACGAGATCGGTGCGATGCTTTATGAGCTGGCGCAGGCATTCGAGCGCAAGCGCCAGTATCAGCAGGCCGTGAGCTGCTATGAGCGGATAGTCGATCACAATGCCGATTTCCGGGATGCGCAGGCGCGCATGCTGCAGGCCCGCAGCGCAATGGAGGCGCAGACCGGCAAGGATTCCAATGCGGCCCTCTCCTCGCTGCTGGCCAGCGGCGAGGGCGCGCCGACGCTGGGGCGCTACGAGATTATCTCCGAACTGGGCAAGGGAGCGATGGGTACGGTCTACCTGGGCCGGGATCCGAAAATCAATCGTCAGGTCGCGATCAAGACCATGGCGCTGTCGCAGGAGTTCGAGCCCGATGAGCTGGAGGAGGTCAAGGCGAAATTTTTCCACGAGGCCGAGATTGCCGGCATGCTGAACCATCCGAATATCGTTACGATTTTCGATGCCGGCGACGAACATGATCTGGCCTATATCGCGATGGAGTTCCTCGACGGCATCGATCTGGTGCCCTATACGAAGAAGGGCAAGCTGCTGCCGGTCGCAACGACCTTGAAGATTGTCGCCAAGGTGGCCGAGGCGCTGCAGTACGCGCATGCGCATGGCGTCATCCACCGCGATATCAAGCCGGCCAATATCATGATTCTGAAAAGCAAGAGCGTGAAGGTGACCGATTTCGGCATCGCCCATATCAACGAATCGAGCAAGAAGAAGGCAGGCACGGTGCTCGGCACGCCGTCATATATGTCGCCCGAGCAGCTCTCGGGCAAGGAGTTGGACGGCCGCTCCGATCTGTTTTCGCTTGGCGTGATGCTCTACGAGCTGGTCAGCGGTGTGCGTCCGTTCCGCGGCGAGTCGATCTCCAAACTGATGTTCAAGATTGCCAAGGAGCCGCATGTCGATGTGCGCGAGCATAATCCCGATGTGCCGGACTGCGTGCGCGCGCTGATCGACCAGCTGCTGACCAAAAAGGCGGACCTGCGCATCGCCAGCGCCGGCGAGGTGATGGAGCGGATTGCGCGCTGTCTGCGTGAAATCAGAGGGCAGGGAGGTGGCCAGCCATGATGAGCTACGAGATGCATGCGCTGACCGATGTCGGACAGCGTCGCCAGCATAATGAGGACTGCGTCGCCGCATCGCCCGAGCACGGCTTTGCGATCCTGGCCGACGGCATGGGCGGCTACAATGCCGGCGAAGTGGCCAGCGCGATGGCGGTCGGCATGATCGGCAAGGCGCTGGAGGAGGGGATGCTGAACATGCCGCCGGCGCAGATCGATCCGCAGACCGGCTATACCGGCGAATCGATGCTGGTGCGCAGCGCGATCGAGGCGGCCAACGAGGCGATCTATACGGCGGCGCAGACCCGCGCCGAATGCGCCGGCATGGGGACGACAGTGCTGGTTGCGGCCCTCTACGGCGATCAGATCACGGTCGCGCATGTCGGCGATTCGAGGATGTATCGGCTGCGCGATCGCCAGCTCAGCCATGTCACCGAGGATCATTCGCTGGTGCATGAACAGGTGCGTCGCGGTCTGCTGACGGCCGACGATGCGCGCAATTCGCGCATCAAGAATCTGGTGACGCGCGCGCTCGGCGTTGAGCCGGGCGTCGAGCCGGATCTGGTCGAGGATATCGTGCGTCCGGGCGATATCTATCTGATGAGTTCCGACGGGCTGACCGATGTCGTTTCCGATGAGGCGATTGCCGAGGTGCTGCGCACGCAGGCGTCCCGGCTGGAGAAGGCCGGCCGGCAGCTGATCGACATGGCCAACCGGGCCGGCGGGCCGGACAATATATCGGTAATCCTGATTCGCATCAGCGAGGCGAAGCAGGGCAAGGTCGGGCTGCTGTCGCGCCTGTTCGGGCGCTGATCCGGCCCGTTCATCACTGCGGCAGCAGCCGGCGGCTGTTCTACGGGCGCGCGCTGATATTGAACAGCCGTTCATGCTCCTCCAGCGCATAGCGGTTGGTCATGCCGGCGATATAGTCGGCGATGATGCGCGCCTGCCGCGCCGTGCTCAGTGAATCGTTGCTTCGGGCCAGCTCCAGCTCCTGTTGCTGATGGGTGGGCAGCATCGCCGGGCTGCGCATAT
>CAYSMR010000198.1:0-3712 GCA_964432195.1 uncultured Zetaproteobacteria bacterium
GAGCAGTGCCCGGACGGCGTCGAGGAGCAGGTGCAGGCCTTTCTGCTGGCGCTGTGGGATATGGGGGCGAAGATCGGCCATGCCGTGCGCAGCGTCAAAGAGACGCTGGAGCATGTGCAGGAGGACTGGTCCTCGGCGACGGCGGCGATGGAATCGCGGTTGCTGACCGGCCGCGGTGCCCTGTACGATGATCTGCAGCAGCGTTTGCACCGATTCTTCAAGAAGCGGCGCAAGGCCTTTGTCGAGGCCAAGCTGGCCGAGCTGGAGGGGCGCTACGAGCGCACCGGCGGCACGGCCTTCCTGATGGAGCCCGATAT
The DNA here is from genome assembly GCA_964432195.1 of uncultured Zetaproteobacteria bacterium. Lineage (GTDB taxonomy): Bacteria > Pseudomonadota > Zetaproteobacteria > Mariprofundales > Mariprofundaceae > Mariprofundus. The sequence continues at coordinate 318 of CAYSMR010000198.1, forward strand.
TAAGGAGAGCAAGGGCGGCCTGCGCGACGTGCAGACGGTCTTCTGGCTGGCCAAGGCCTGGTATGATTGCGACGATGTCGACGGGCTGGTCGACAAGGGCGCGATCTCGGCGCGCGAGCTGGAGCATCTGCTCAGCGCCCAGCAGTTCCTGTGGCGCTGCCGGGCCGGCCTGCATCTGGAGGTGTGCCGCGCCTCCGACCGCCTCGGTTTTGAGCAGCAGGCCGTGCTGGCCGAACGAATGGGCTACCGGGCCGTCGATCATCGACCGGCGGTCGATGCGTTCATGAAAGACTATTTCCGTCATGTCGGGCGCATTTCGCGCATTACCGGCTTGATGCGCATGCATTTCCACGAGCAGCTGCATCCGCAGCGTTTCACGCTCAAACGCAATATTGGCGATGGCTTTACGCTGGAGGGGCAGCTGGTCGGCATTGCGCATCCGGACGTGTTCCGCGAGGAGCCGCTGCGCCTGTTGCGCATTTTTCATGTCTCCCAGCAGGATTGCCGCCGACTCTCCAGTCAGGCGCTGCGTCAGGTGCGTGCCGACGTGCTGCTGATCGATGACGATTTTCGCAACAACCCCGAAGCGCACAAGCTGTTCCTGCAGATCCTGCGCAGCAATCGCAATGTGCACTGGGCGCTGCGCGGCATGAATATCACCGGCGTGCTGGGTCGCTTTATTCCGGAGTTCCGCGATGTTGTCGGGCTCGGTCAGTTTAACCGCTATCATGCCTACACGGTCGATGAGCATACGCTGCTGGCGATTGCCGAGGCGCGTAATTTCTGGCACCGGGAGCGCGATATGCGGCTGCCGCTGGCGCATGAGGTGTGCCACCGGATCAAGCGGCCGGAGCTGCTCTATATGGCGCTGATCTTTCACGATATCGCCAAGGGGATGCAGGGCGATCATTCGCAGAACGGTGCCGAAATCGCACGCAATTTCTGTCGCCGCATCGGACTGAATCGGGATGCCTCCGAGCTGATCGAATGGCTGGTGCGCGAGCATCTGCTGATGGCGGTCAAGAGCCAGCGTTTCGATCTCTCCGATCCGGAGGTGATTGCCGCATTCGCCGAACGGGTCGGCGATCTGGAGCGGCTGCAGTATCTGCTGCTGCTGACAGTGGCCGATATTGCCGCGGTCGGACCGAATGTCTGGAATGACTGGAAGGGGACGTTGCTGCGCGAGATCTATCATGCCACGGCCCGCTGTTTGCAGGGAGGACAGGCCGGTGGCGAGGCGGCCGAACAGCGCTACCGTACCCGTATCGAGACGGTGCTCGAGAAAGCGAGCGGCGAGCAGGCCGCCCTGAAGGAGGCGCTGGCGCTGCTGCCGCGCCAGGCGGTGATGCACTTCTCGCCGCGGCAGCTGCGCCGAATTACCGAGCTGCTGGCGGCCGGTGGCGAGGATGCGGTCAGCCTGTGGGTGGATCGGGAACGCTCCGAAACGCTGGCTTGCGTTGTCGCGCGTGGTCGGCCGGGGCTGTTTACGGCGCTGGCCGCGACGCTGACCTCCGGCGCGGCGAGTATTGTTGCGGCGCAGGCCTATGAGCTGGGCGACGGGCGCGTGCTCGATGTGTTCCATCTGCAGGGTGCGGACGGTACGCCGTTCGATATTGCCAGCGACCTGGAGCGTATGGAGTCCCGCATCGACAGCGTGCTGGCGCAGCAGGAGATCGAGCCGGTCGTGGTAGCGCGCGATTTCAAGGTCAATGTGCTGATGCAGCGCGTGCCAGTGCGCGTGCGTGAGCTGCCCAAGGCCTCGTTTCGCGAAACGGCGATCGAGGTGTCGGCGGCCGACCAGCCGCGCCTGCTGGCGCGATTGGCTGAGGTGATTCATAACGAAGGCTATGCGCTGCACGGCGCATCGGTCTCGACATTCGGCGAACGAGCCGTCGATGTATTCTTTATTACAGGTAAGCAATCAGAGCAGCTCTCGACGGATCAGATCATGGCCTTGTGCGCGAAACTGGCGGCCGAGGCGACATTGCCGGGGCAGAGCGAATGAAATGGCTGGAACGGATATTCGGGCCGCGTCCGCAGTCTAAGCGCGGCTTCGTACTGGCGCTGGGCGGCGGTGGCGGGCGCGGTCTGGCGCATCTGGGTGTGCTTGATGTGCTGGAGGCCCACCAGCTGCGCCCCGATGCGATTGTCGGCTGCAGCATCGGCGCGATGTTCGGGGCAATGTACGCGGTGACCCCCGATGCGCAGCAGGTGATCCGCCGGGTCGGCGAGATTCTCGCGTCCGATTCGTTCACCGGTCTGGATCTGCCGCTGCTTGATGAGGCGGATACCCAGGATCAGGGCTGGCTCTCCAAACTCAGCGCCGCGGCCAGACAGACGCTGCTGTTCACGCGCGCCGCGACCGAGCGCGGCGTGGTAGATACTGATGTGCTAGTCGATATCGCATTCGGATTCTGCGGCGGCGAATCGTTCGACGATGCCGAGATCCCGGTCTATGTAACGGCCGTGGAGTTCCCAAGCGGCGAGTGCCATCTCTTTTCGGCCAGCTCGCAGGTGAAGTTGCCGTGCGCGATTGCGGCGAGCATGGCGATTCCGGGCGTCTTCGCTCCGCTGAAGCTCGGCGATCGCAAATTTGTGGATGGCGGCGTCGCGTCTGATCTGCCGGCCCGCGAGGCGCAGATGCTGGCCGCGCCCGATCAGTTGGTGCTGGCCGTGAATGTCGCCAGTCGTCCGAGCGATCGCAAGGAGCCGACCAATGTCTACGGCATGCTGGACTGGACGACGCAGGTGAAATCGCTCTATCTGCGCAAATACAACAAACGCTATGCCGATGTGCTGATTGAGCCGCTGGTAGGCTTTACGCAGTGGCACGACTTCTCCAATCCGGAACAGGAGATCGAGAAGGGGCGGCAGGCGGCGCTGGAACAGATGCCGGAGCTGATCAAACAGCTCGGGCGCTGATCAGACAAGGGAGAGGATCATGGAGAGCAGTATCGGGCAGGTGGATCGCGCCGTCATTCTGGCGGCCGGGGTCGGCAGCCGGCTGAAATGGATGACCGAGCGGCGGCCGAAGGCACTGATGCGGGTGGCCGGCGAGGCGGCGATTGCGCATGTGATCCGACGGCTGACCGCGCAGGGGGTGCGTGAGATTGCCGTCAATACGCATCATCATGCCGATCAACTGGCCGACTATCTCGGCGACGGCTCGCGCTTCGGCTGTCATATCGCGCTCAGTTATGAAGAGCGTCTGCTCGATTCCGGCGGCGGCGTCAAACAGGCGCTGTCGCTGCTGCCCGGCGACGGGCCGGTTGCGGTGCACAACTGCGATGTACTGGCCGATATCGATCTGCGCCGGCTGGCGGCAATCGCGCCGGCCGGCGGTTGCAGCATCGCGCTGGTCGATAATCCGGCTCATCACTGCAATGGCGATTTTA
>CAYSMR010000199.1:0-3712 GCA_964432195.1 uncultured Zetaproteobacteria bacterium
ATCAGCATCGAGCCGTGGCCGTTGGAGAGAATGAAACGGTCGCGGTCGGCCCAGTTGGTGTTGGCCGGATTGTGCGTCATGTAGTCGTTCCACAGTACCTCGGCGATGTCCGCCATGCCCATCGGCGCGCCCGGATGGCCGGAATTGGCCTTCTGTACTGCGTCCATAGCCAGTGCGCGAACGGCGTTGGCCAGATGTCTGCGATTGTTGCTCATATGCGTATACCCCTTTATGGATGGTTCAGAATTGAACCCTATTTATTTTATGTATAAAAACTAATCAGTGTTCATTATTTTCGGCATAAGCCAGTCTTATGCCGGTAAGGCGAACGATAATCAAACGTGCAGCGTTGTCTGGACGTGACGGATGTTGCCGATGCCGCCGTCGAGGACAACGGTGTCGGTGGTCATGAACTTGCCGTAATTATCATGGCCGGTTTTGACATGGCGCACATAGGCGCCGGAAGTCAGGCCGGTGGCGATAAACAGGCAGTCGTCGGAGGTGACCAGTTCGTCGCGGGTCAGGATGCGCGTCGTGTCGATCCCTTCCTTCTTGCACAGTTCGATCTCGAAATCCTTCTGCGGCGCCATGCGGCCGAACATTTCGGCGCCCATCGCGCGGGCCGCGCAGGCGGTGACGATGCCTTCCGGCGTACCGCCGATGCCGAACAGCGCATCGGAACCCATGTTCAGTACAGCCTGAATCGCACCGTTGACGTCGCCATCGGTGGCCAAGCGGATCTTCGCGCCGGTAGCGTAAACCTCTTTCATCATCTCCTGATGACGGGGCTTGTCGAGAATGAAGATCTTCAGTTCCTCGACATCCTTACCCAGCGCTTTGGCCAGCTGGTTCAGGCGGTCGGCGATCGGCGCTTCGGCGTCAATCTTGCCGCGTGCAGCCTTCGGATAGACCTGCTTGTCCATATAGAAGCAGGAGCCGGGGCGATACATCGTGCCGGCTGGCGCGGCGGCCAGCGTCACGATCGAGCCGGGCATATCCTTGGCGAACAGGTTTGTACCCTCGATCGGGTCGACGGCTATATCGACAGCAATGCCCTCGCCGGTGCCAACCTCCTCGTCGTCATACAGGGCCGGCGCTTCATCCTTGGCGCCTTCGCCGATTACGATCACGCCCTTCATCTTGACCTGGTTGATGCGCTTGCGCATCGCATCGACAGCCAGACCGTCGCCTTCGTCCTTCTGGCCGGAGCCGACAAACGGGGCACAGGCCCGCGCTGCTGCTTCGCATACCTCTACCAAATCAATTTTCAGATCGCTGACGCTACCCATGTATAATCCCCTCCGGTGATGTGTATGATTGAACGGTGCTATAAAAAAGCCGGCGCACCCTAGCTGATTGAGGGTCAAAAAGCGACCCCGAGGCCGCTTTTTCGGATTTTTCTTTGTTTTTCGATGCTTCAGCCATTCAGCTCAAGTTTCAGCGATGCATGAATGACGGCGTTGCAGGCGGCCAGAATCGGGGCGGAAAGGGTATCCCTCGGAAACAGCGCATTGCCGTCGAAATCGCCGAGCGGGCAGCCGGCCTCGGCTGCGATCAGGCTGCCGGCTGCAAAGTCCCAGAGCTTTTCGCAGCCGTGAATAATGAACTGACCGCGCCCGGCCGCCAGCCATGCCCACTCCAGCGCGCAGCTGCCGATATTGCGCTGGCTGCGGTAGGGCGGGGCGGTGACCAGTCGCGTGGCCAGCTCGGCATCGAGGCGTTTGAAATCGATGAAGCCGACCGCCTGCGCCAGCTGCTGTTGCGCGGAGGCGGTGATCGGAGCGCCGTTGAGCTCTGCGCCGCGGCCGTGTATGGCTGTGAAGGTCTCGCCGCGTACCGGATCATGGATGCAGGTCAGTTGCGGCCTCCCCTGTTCGATCAGCGCCAGAGAGATCGCGAAGCCAGGAAAGCCGGCGACAAAGTTGCTGGTGCCGTCGAGCGGATCCAGACACCAGTAGCAACCGTCACTCTGCTGCAGGCAGGCCAGCTGTTCGGCCTCGCTCATCTCTTCGCCGAGAAATGCGATATCCGGCGCCAGCTGCAACAGCGCGTCGCGGATATGGCGCTGGCTGGCCAGATCGGTCTCGGTGACGATTGAGCCGTCGGTTTTGGTCGTCGGGCTGATCGCGGCGTGGTAGGCCGGCAGGATGATCGTTGCGCCGGCCTCTGCGAGGATAGACGCGACCGGGTTGAGTATCGCTTGCGTATCTGTCATGGCTGCAATGCTCCACGATGCGACGCGAATGTACATGACTGGCGATACAGCCGAGCGACAACGGTCAGTGTTTGACTGTATCACCGTTCAGGTTTTGGGGTTATCATGCATCCACTTTTTCGGGAGGTGTGGCAAATGGCATTACAGGGCAAAATGGTGATCGGACAATCCGGCGGACCGACGGCGGTGATCAATCAGTCGCTGGTCGGCGCGGTGCTGGCGGCGCGCAGGCAGGCCGATATCACCGGCATTCTGGGCGCGAAACACGGCATTGCCGGTATTATGAAAGAGGATTTCATCGATCTGACCACGCAGAGCGAGGCGGAACTGGAGGTGGTGGCGGCTACGCCTGCGGCCGGACTCGGTTCGGTGCGACTGAAGCCGGGGCGGGCCGAATGCGAGCGCGTGTTCGAGGTATTCCGCAAGTACGATGTGCGCTACTTCTTCTATATCGGCGGTAACGATTCGGCCGAGACGGCGCATATTATTGCTGAGATGGCCGAAGAGGCCGATTACGATTTTTGTACGATCCATATTCCGAAGACGATCGACAACGATCTGCGCGTCACCGATCACTGCCCCGGTTATGCGTCGGCGGCCAAATTCGTTGCGCTGGCCTTCATGGGTGATGACCGCGACAACGCGGCATTGTTGGGCATCAAGATCAATGTCGTCATGGGGCGCGATGCCGGCTTCCTGACTGCGGCTGCTGCATTGGCCCGCCAGGATGACGGGGATGGACCGCATCTGATCTATGTGCCCGAGCGCACGTTCGATGTGGCGCAATTCCAGGCGGATGTGAAGGCGACGGTGGCAAAATACGGCCGATGTCTAGTGGCGGTCTCCGAGGGGATCACCAATGCCGACGGTGATCCGGTTATGACCACCGGCGAGCGCGATTCGCACGGCAATCTGCAGCTCTCCGGTACCGGCGCGCTGGGCGATTTTCTGGCTGGCAAGGTGAAGGAGGCCTATGCCGGCGAAAGCGTGCGCGTGCGCGCCGATACCTTCGGTTATCTGCAGCGCAGCTTCCCGACGATCATCTCCGACGTGGATGCGTACGAGGCGCGTATGGTCGGCGGCTTCGGTGTCGATCACGCCGTGGCGAATGCAGAGCCGGGTTCGGTGGCGATCCGCCGACTCTCCAGCGATCCTTATGCTAGCGAATACTTCATCACGCCGCTCTCAAGCGTTGCGCGCGAGGCGACCGAGCTGAAGGATGAGTATATCAATGCGGCCGGCAACGATGTGACCGACGCGTGGATCGACTATGTCGCGCCGCTGGTCGGCGAGCTGCCGCGCATGGGCAAGCTGATCTGAAGACAAACTGATCGTGAATAACCAATCTGTCCGGGGCTGAAGGGCTGATTTGTTTCCCGGCCGCTTGCGCAATACAGGGTCGCCTTTGGGCGGCCCTGTTCGTTTAAGAGCTACCCATGTTTTTCATGAAGCTGGTCAATTTAATATGCGAAACGCAAGTGATTTTTTATTCTAACA
>CAYSMR010000200.1:0-3690 GCA_964432195.1 uncultured Zetaproteobacteria bacterium
CGAATATGATGCGATCCGCAGCCTCGATGCCGATCTAATCCTGAATACCGGCCGCCAGCGCATCGAGGCGCATCAGGAACTGGTAATGCTGGAACAGCAGAGCCGCGCGCTGCTTGAACAGCACTGCATTCCGGAGCGGATGACCCTGTCGGCCGTCATCGATCAGTTCGCCGGCCAGCAGAAAAGCCGCTTTCAGGCCCTGCGCAGCAACCTCTACGAACGCATCGTGAAAGTGGACCGCCAGAGCCAGGAGAACCGGATACGTCTGCAAGCCGCCTACAGCGTCTCGACGACGATCCTGCAGAGTCTCGGTCTGGCGCAGGGCGAACAGACCTATCAGCGCAGGGCCGCCGGATGATTTTCGACAGCCTCAATATCGCCGCCAGCAGTCTGCGGGCCCAGCAGCGGGCGATCGACGTTGTGTCGCACAATATCGCCAACGTCAATACGGCCGGCTACTCGCGCCAGTCAGCCGATATGACAACGCTCGGCTCGGAGAAGATCGGCGGTCTGAATCTCGGCCGCGGCGTCCAAGTCAGCAATATCCGCCGCGTCGTCGATCCGATTATCGATCAGGCGATGCTGGACAACAATGCGCAGCTCTCCTACTGGAATACGACCCAGACCGGCCTGAACGCGGTCGAGAATGTGTTCGGCTCGCTGCAGAGCACCGGGCTGGCGGCAGCGCTCGATGATTTCTTCCTGTCGTGGAAGCAGCTGGCCAACAATCCGCAGGATCACGGTCAGCAGGTCAATGTGCGCGCCAAGAGCAGCGCGCTGGTCAGCAGCCTGAACAATATGAAGCAGCAGTTCAGCGTCGAGCAAACCAATACCGATGCCAATATCAATCAGACCCTGACCCGCACCAACCAGATTCTCGACAACATCGCCTCACTAACCATCCAGATCAACCGTCAGGAGGCGACCGGCGCGAACAACAACAGAGCCAACGACCTGCGCGACCAGCGTGATCAGGCCGTACGCGATCTTGCCAAGCTGCTGCCGATCCAGCAAATTAACACAGCCGACGGCGGCCTGCTCGTGCAGACGCTCGGCGGCGACCTGCTGGTGCAGGATGGCAACGCCCGCCATCTGGCCCGCGGCACGGTCGGCGCGGCCGGCTTTGCCGGCATCGAGATTCAGGGCACCGGCGTCAATCTGGACGGCGCGCTGCAGAGCGGCGAGCTGGGCGGCATGATCAACCTGCGCGACAACAAGCTGGGCGCCTATATCCAGCAGGTCGACAGCATCGCCGCCAACCTGATCTTCACGACCAACCAGATTCACGCCAGCGCGGCATCGGCCGTAACACAGACCGTGATCAGCGCCGAACAGGGCAGCAATGCAGCCCTGCCGCTGAACGATCCGGCCCAGAGCGCGCCGTTCGCAGCCCAGATCCAGAGCGGCAGCTTCAAACTGCATCTCTATGACGCCGCCGGCGTCGCTACGCCGGCCGGCGGCACAACAATCGCCGTCACCGCAGGGCTGACGACAATGAATGACATTGCCGCCGCAATCAATGCCGTGGCCGGAGTTTCAGCTGCTATCGACGCATCCGGCCGGCTCAGCATCACCGCAGCCGCCGGCAACAGCATCGCGCTCTCCAATGACAGCAGCAATGTGCTCGCCGCCTACGAAATCAATACATTCTTCCACGGCAGAAATGCCGGCACGCTGCAGCTGTCTGCGCAGGTGCAGAACAGCGCCGGCAATATCAATACCGGCCGGGCTGATCCGCTCACCTCCGTCATCGCCGCCGGCGACAACAGCGCCGCGCTGGCCGTGCTCGGGCTGCAGAACCAGCCGCTGGGCATCGACGGCACGCCGGCCGCCAGCCTGCATGACCGCACCACCTCGCTGTCGACGCTCTACGGCAGCGATGCCGCAGTCGCCAAGCAACAGAAGGACTACCGCAGCGTCGAGGCCGATTCACTGATCAGCCAGCGCCAGGCCGTTTCCGGCGTCAATACCGATGAAGAACTGATTACGATGTTAAAATTCCAGCGCGCCTACGAGTCATCGGCCAAGGTGATCACCACCACCAACCAGATGCTCGACTCGCTGATGGGGCTGATCCGATGAGAATTTCCACCAACATGCTCTATAACAATCTGCTCTCCGGCATCCGCAACCAGCAGAGCATCCAGAATGCCGGCAATGCCAAGATCGCGTCGGGCACCCGCTTCCAGACGCCGGCCCAGTCCGGGCTCGATTACAAGGTCTCGCTCGATATCCGTCACGCCCAGGTCGCCGTGCAGAGCAGCATCGACGCCAGCAAAACCGCCGAATCCCGCCTCGATATGTCCCAGAACCTGCTCAACAGCATGAGCAATATACTCAAACGAGCCCAGACGCTGGCCGTGCAGCAGGCATCCGGACAGCTGGGCGCGCAGGACCGACAAGCCGCGCTGCAGGAGATGAACCACCTCGCCGACCAGTTCCTCGCCAATGCCAACCAGACCTGGCAGGGGCAGTCGCTGTTCGGCGGTACGGCCGTCGACAAACCACCGTTCGTCAAGGATGCACTGGGCAATGTCACTTATGTCGGCAGCACGCAGGACCGCGTCGTCTCGATCAGCGACAATCTGCAGGTGGTCAGCAATATCCGCGGCGACGATCCTGCCTTTGCGGCCGCATTCGCGGCCATGCAGGGCTTCAAAACCGCACTGCAGAATAATGACAGCACCGGCATCAATACCGCGCTCGGCGATCTGAATGCTGCAGGCAACGCGATCATCACCCTGACCAGCGACGCCGGTGCCCGCCTCAAGTCCGTGCAGGTCTCACGTACATCGTTTGAAGATATGAAGCTGACGCTGGATAAGCGCCTGATCGCCCATGAGGGGGTTGATATCCCGGCCGTCGTTGCCGAGATGCAGCAGTCCAGCATCGCGCTGAAAGCAGCCTATAACCAGATCTCCCAGCTCAAGAATCTCAGCCTGACCAACTTCCTGCGGTAATCGATTGTGCTTGTACTGCGCAGAAAAATCGGCCAGGTCATCCGCATCAATGATGATATCCGCATCGTCATCCAGGATGTGCAGAACGAGCATATCGTACGCATCGGCATCGAGGCACCGGCCGATATCCCGGTGCACCGGCAGGAGATCTACGACCTGATCCAGCAGGAAAACAGAGCCGCCAGCGGCACCAATGCGCTGGCCTGGCTGAAAGGAGCATCCGATGACAGCAACAGCGCAAGCGATTCAGGATCCGATGATGATTGAGCTGGCCACTGCCCGCAACAACGAAGCCTTCTATTTCCCGCAGGGGATGGCCGGTTTCGGCGAGGCGCACGAATACGGATTTATCTACGAGGGGCACGGCGACATCATCTGCATCCAGTCGCTCGATCAGCCGGAGGCGGCGTTCCTGATCACGCCGTGGGATGAAGCGCGGCTCGGGCCGACGCCGACGCCGACGCCCGATGAGCGCGCCTGCCTGCAAGCCGAAACTGACGAGCAGATCATGTGGATGCTGGTACTCAACCCGTTCGCAGACAAACAGTGGGTTACGGCCAACCTGAAAGCGCCAGTGGCGCTCAATCCCGATGCGCGGATCGGGCTACAGTGCATCCGCCCGGACCCGGATCTCGATATCCGCTACCGCTGGATGCGGCAGCCGAACTGACGCATTGCTTATGTCAGTAAAACGCTGAATCACGCGTTTCAGGGCGGTGCGCGGCCGGGC
>CAYSMR010000201.1:0-3616 GCA_964432195.1 uncultured Zetaproteobacteria bacterium
AATAATATGCTGGCCGGCATTATCGGTAATTTCTATCTGATTCGCATGCAGCACCCGGACGACAAGAAGCTGCTGGATCGCATCGTCTCGATGGAGGAGGCAACCCGTCATGGCGCCAGACTGATTCAGCAGATGCTGACCTTTGCGCGCAAGGATATGACCGATATGCGCGCGTTGCGGCTGGCCAGCTTTATCAAGGAGGCGTACAAGCTGGCCGCAGCGGCCATGCCGGAGAATATTCGTTTCAGGCTGAACATGGCGGATCTCGGCGATTTCTGTGTGCAGGCTGATGCGACGCAGCTGCAGCAGGTGTTGCTCAATCTGGTCGCCAATGCGCGCCATGCTGTTGAGGATGCGATGGCAGTATCGGAGACAGAGGGTGAGATCTGCATCGAGGTCGATTGCGCGCCGCCGCCGGCGCATCTGATGCAGGAGAATCCGGCTGCGCTCAGTGATAGCGGCTGGTGCCGGATCAGTTGCTCCGATAACGGCTGCGGTATCGAAGCGGAGGATATGGAACATGTGTTCGAGCCGTTTTTTACGACCAAGCCGGTCGGCAAGGGAACCGGCCTCGGCCTGGCTATGGTCTATGGCGCGGTACAGAATCATCGCGGCGTCATCAATATCGATTCAGAGTCGGGAAGCGGTACGACTGTGTCGATCTGGTTGCCGCAATATCGGGAGGAGGTAGCCGAGCTGGTCAGAGCGGACGAGCTCCATATCGATGGCGGCGGCAGGGGGCTGCTGCTGGTCGATGATGAGGCGTCGCTGCGCGAAGTGCTGGCCGAGGTGCTGACCCATAACGGCTTCTCGGTGCTGCAGGCCGGCGACGGCGAACAGGCTGTAGCACTGTTTCAGACCCATCGGGAGCGCATTGCGCTGGTGCTGATGGATGTTGTGATGCCGAAAATGGGCGGCGTGGCTGCGGCGCAGCAGATCCGCAGCCTCGATGCGGCCGTGCCGATTATCTTCCAGACCGGCTACGGCGAGCAGACGCAGCTCGATGCGGCCGAAGCTATCGCCAACAGCGAGGCGCTGCAGAAGCCGGTTGCGATGCCGGAACTGCTGGCGATGATCATCGAAAAAACGATCGACAAAACCGGCTCTTGACGGCCACGCCGCAGGCTCCCTGCAACGCGCTCAGTCGGGGCCAGACCCGTACACACAGAGGGGATGCAATCCCCTGGTTAGCCCGTTACACTCCGGCGCTGTCTTTTTATGGAGGTCAGGTATGCCTTGGAGCAACCAGAATGATCACAATCAGAATAACAACCCGTGGGGCAACCGCGGCGGCGGCAATCAGGCGCCGCCGGATCTGGATGAGGTGGTGCGCCGTCTGCAGGAACGCTTCGGCTCCATTTTCGGCGGCGGCAAGGGCGGCAGCAACGGCCCGGAACTGAACAAAAATATGATCGTCGGCATTATGGCCGCCGTCGTGCTGTTCTGGGGGCTCTCCGGTTTCTATATGGTTGCGGCGGACGAAGAGGCTGTCGTGCTACGCTTCGGCAAGCATGTCGCGACCAAAGGCCCGGGCCTGAACTGGGCGATTCCGTATCCGGTTGATACGGTCGAGAAGTTGCCGGTGACGCGTGTTCAGCGTCTGGAGCTGGGCTTCCGTCAGTTTGGCGACGGCATTGTGCGTAAACGCACCAACGAGTCACTGATGCTGACCAAGGATGAGAATATCGTCGATATTTCGTTCATCGTACAGTACAAGATCAAGAGCGTGGAGGAGACCCTGTTCAATATCGACCGCTCGACGAAGACTGTACGCGATGCGGCCGAGTCGGCGATCCGCGAGGTGATCGGCCGCACGATGATCGATGATGTGCTGACGACGAAGAAGGCAGAAGTGGAAGTTGAAACGCAGGATCTGATTCAGTCGATCCTCGACAGCTACAAGGCCGGCATCTCGATCAGTACGGTCAAGCTGCAGGATGTGCAGCCGCCGGAGCGGGTGATCAAGGAGTTCAAGGATGTCGCGTCGGCGCGCGAGGATAAGGAGCGCGCCAAGAACGAGGCCGAGGCCTATGCCAACGATATTATCCCGAATGCGCGCGGTGAGGCGAAAAAGATGGTGCTCGATGCCGAGGCCTATGCCAAGCAGGTCGTCGAACGCGCCAAGGGTGAGGCGGCCCGCTTCGAGAGTATCCTGACCGCTTACAAGCTGGCGCCGGAAGTGACGCGCAAGCGTCTCTATATGGAGACGATGCAGGAGGTGCTGGCCCGCGCCGACAAGGTGATTATCGACGAGGCCGTGGCAGGTAGCGTATTGCCCTATCTGCCGCTAGATAAACTCGGTAACAAGGTGGAGGTGCGGAAATGAGCCCGAAACAGATAATGATCGGTATGATTCTGGCCGTTGTGGCCATTGTGGTCGGCATGAGCGCCTTTGTTGTGGATCAGCGTGAACAGGCGCTGGTGCTGCAGTTCGGTAATCCGAAGGCAGTGGTCAAGGAGGCCGGCCTGCATTTCAAACTGCCGTGGCAGACTGTGACGACATTCGACCGTCGCCTGCTGGAGAGCGATGCGCCGCCGAACGAGGTGATCACCAAGGACAAGAAATCGATTCTGGTGGATAACTATACGCGCTGGCGCATCACCGATCCGCTGAAGGTCTATCAGGTGGCGCGCACCCAGACCGGCGTTGTCGCCCGCATGGACGACGTTGTGCGCGGTAAGGTGCGCGAGGTGCTCGGTCAGCATACGTTGCATGAGATCGTGTCCGGCGGCGAGAAGGCCAACCTGCGTATCGAGCTGATGCAGTCGATTCGCGATCGCGCCGATGTCGGCGTGAAGGATTACGGCATCACGATTGTCGATGTGCGCATCAAGCGCGCCGATCTGCCGCAGGAGAACTCGGATGCGGTATTCCAGCGCATGAAGGCCGAACGCAATCGTATCGCCAAGGAGTATCGCTCCGAGGGCGAGGAGGCGGCCAAGGAGATTCGCGCCGAAGCCGAGAAGACCCAGAAGACCGTGTTGGCCGAGGCTTACAAGAAGTCTGAGATCATTCGCGGTAAGGCCGATGCGCTGACAACGGCGATCTATGCCAAGGCGTACAATCGTGATCCGCAGTTCTATGCGTTTATGCGTTCGCTGGAGGCGTACCGCAAGTCGATCGATGCGAATACGAAGCTGGTGATTTCACCGAACTCGGAGTTCTTCAATTTCTTCGAGCAGTCCAGAAAGTAAGCGCTGGCGGCAGGTGATAAGGGCACGCTGATGGATGATCTGCTGGCGGCGCTCGGGCTGGTACTGGTGCTGGAGGGGGCGCTTTATACTCTGTTTCCGCAGCAGATGATCGATATGATCAAACGTCTGCCGGAGCTGGCGCCCCGCGGTCTGCGACTGGCCGGCTTGACAGCGATCGCGCTGGGCTGGCTGGTTGTGAAATTCGTGCGCAGTTAGGCAGATAAAGGAAGTGCTGATTTATTCAGCATTTCCGCGCAGGCTATGGACGGCGCTGATTACAGGCAGGATGCCTTTAATCAGCATCTCCATAACAAACAGCAGTTTGACAGGCGGAGCCGTCCAGCTCCGCCTGTTCTGTTTATCGAGTGCGGTTATCGTGGTTTGAAACAGGTGCGCCCTGACTGATTGCGACCGCTATCAA
>CAYSMR010000202.1:0-3571 GCA_964432195.1 uncultured Zetaproteobacteria bacterium
GCGAATTCAGGCCTCCTTTCTTCCTGCTAATTTCTTAACCGGACAGCAGTGATGGTCGCTGTTCCTTTTTCGGATAATAGATTCTAGATAAAAATAATATGAGCGTCTTCGGAGTCGTTCAGGAACGTCGCCACGCCGACGACATCCTGTACCTCTTCGATCAGATCGCTCTGTTCCAGCTCGAGGATATGCATGGCCATTTCACAGGCGACGATGCGGATGCCGAGCGCATGCGCGGCATCGACGAGCTCCGGCAGCGATGCGACATTGTGTTTCTTCATCATGCCGGTCATCAGCTTCGAGCTGGCTCCGAAAAAGTTCAGGCGCGACAACGGCAGGTTGTTCAGTCCGCCCATCAGGAAATTGAATGCGCGCGCCATGATGCTGTTGCCGATCGCGACGCGGCCCTTTCGCTTCTTCAGCGCATTCAGTCCCCAGAATGTAAAAAACATCGTGACCTCGCGGTTGGTCGCCGCGGCGCCGGTGGCGATCGTGAAGGCTGCGATCATCTTGTCGAAGTCGCCCGAGAAGCAGACGATCGAGATGTTTTTCTTGTTTGCGGGCAGATTCATGGCGCGCCTCCGGCTTGTTGAACTGGGATTGAAGTGGCCGCGCAAGCTAATCGGCGCGAGAAAAAGGGCAATTGCCGGATGGTCATCAGGCATGGTCGGAGATAGGCTGTTCGGGTCGCCAGTGTTTAAAGGGGTGCCTGTCGGTTGTTCGAAAGGGGGCAATCAGCGCCTCCCCGGAACCGGCGCGGCAGGAGGATGGTATGAATGAGCAGACAGATCTGATCGCGCGGCTCGGGCCGCTGGCATCGCTGGCCGGCGTCTGGGAGGGCGAGCAGGGTATCGATATCGCGCCGGGGCGCGACGGCGCGGTGGAGACGGCATTCCGCGAGCGGCTGACCTTCGAGCCGCTCGGCCCGGTCGAGAACGGGCCGCAGATCCTTTATGGCCTGCGCTATGCGACCACGGCCTGGCCGCTGGATGGCGATGAACCGTTTCACGAGGAGAACGGCTACTGGCTCTGGGACGGGCAGGCCGGGCTGGTGATGCGCTGCTTTATCGTGCCGCGCGGCGTGAGCGTGCTGGCCGGCGGCGAAGCTGCGCCCGATGCGCGCCGTTTCAGCATGGCCGCGGACCTCGGCAGCAGCACCTTCGGCATCCTCTCCAATCCGTTCCTCGATCGCGCCTTCAAAACGGTGCGCTATGAGCTGGAACTGGAGCTGCATGACGATGGCAGCTTCAGTTACGCCGAGGATACGCAGTTGCGGATTGAGGGGCGCGAGGCGCTGTTTCATCATACCGATCGCAACCGGCTGACGCGGGTCGGCTGACGGACGCAATGATGGATCAGTGGCAGAGCGCGGTGTGGATCTGGCTGTGCGGCATCGCATTCGCGCTGACGCACAGTCTGCTGGCATCGCGGCCCTGCAAGCAGTGGGCCTGTGCGCGCGGATTGCAGGAGCCGCGTTATCGCCTCTGCTATTCGCTGCTCGGTCTGTTGACGACGCTTGCCTGGGCGGGGCTGGTGCATGCGCTGCCCGATGCGCCGCTCTACGATACGGACGGGGCAGTGCGCTGGGCGCTGATTGCGCTGCAGCTGACCGGCGCGGCGGTGGCGCTGGCCGCATTCCAGCCGATCGACGGGCTTGCCTTTCTCGGCCTGAGGGCTGCGCCGGAGAACTGTGATCCGTTTATCGAGCGCGGCATCTACCGCTATCTGCGCCATCCAATGTATACCGGCGCAATGCTGATTCTGCTGGCGATGCCGGCGCAGAGCTGGAACGGATTGCATTTCACGCTGGCGATCTGCCTCTATTTTGTGATCGGCGCCCGTTTCGAGGAGGGGCGTATGCGGGCGGCGCACCCCGAATATGCCGGCTATCGCCGTCGCGTGCCGGCATTCGTGCCGCGCCTGTGGTGATGCAAACCACTCCGATTTGGCTATAGTCGAATCGATGCGCTGATATACAGCGCTGCAGGGGAGGTGGCGATGAACAGACTCTTGTGCGGGCCAATTGTGCGACGAACATCAGCGTAGGTCGTCTATATCTGGCTGGCCACCGACGATGATGCGCAGCTGACCGGGGTGATACGGCGGCGCGACGCTCAGCGCCGACAGCAGCGTCGAACGGGTGCGGCTGGGCTGGCATCTCTATGCGCATCTGGTCTGTATCCGTCCGAACGGGGCGGGCTTCCCGGTAGGCGAACTGCTGCAGTATGATATCTGCCGCATCGATGGCGACGGCGGCCGTCAGAGCCTGTTGGCCGGGGACGCCGAGATCCTCTATCCGGGCGAGGCGCTGCCGGGCTTCGTGATTCCGTCGCGGCTGACGCAGGTCCTGCACGGCTCGTGCAGGAAGCCGCATGCCGGGCAGGCCTGGGGGCAGCTCTGATCAGTTGAGCGTCGGAGATGATCTGCTGGTGGCGTTGTTCAACCGTCCGCCGGACGAGCGTCCGGCCGCGCTGTTTATGACCGGCGACCAGATCTACGCCGACGATGTCGCCGGTCAGATGCTCGAGCATCTGATCCGGCTGGCCAATGAGCTGACCGGCTTCGGCGAGATCATGCCGCGATGTATCTGACGGTCTGGGGCGGGCCGGCGGCGTGAGCGTGCGCTGCTGGAGTCATTCTGCCGCACGCTGCCGAAGGTGCGCCGGCTGCTGGCCAATATCACGGTCTATAGATTTTCGATGATCACGATGTCACCGACGACTGGAATATCACGCCGGCATGGGAGCAGCGGGTGCATGAGAGTCCGCGCGCCCGCCGCGTCGTCGCCAATGCGCTGGCGGCCTACTGGGCCTTGCAGGGCTGGGGCAATAACCCGGACACCTTCGGACGCAGCTTCATCGAAACCATCGAGAACCGGCTCGACGATCGACGCCTATGATGCGCTGCTGTGGCAGAAGGCGCCGGAGCGCTGGGCTGGCTGAAAACCGCAATGCGGCAGGCGCATGCGGACGGGGGGGCATATCTGCCTGGTCTCGGCGACCCCGGTGTTCGGCTTGCACGCGTTCGAAAACATGCAGCGCATCGTCTATGTCATTGGCGGCAATGCGGCGGCGCTCGACGTCGAGTCGTGGAACGAGGGCTTCGATGCGCTGCAGGCGGCGCTGATCGACAGCGGTGAGTTGCCGGCATCGATCACGATTCTTTCCGGCGATGTGCACTACTCGTTCACGCGCCGCAGCGCATTCCGGAGCCCGGCCGGGCAGGCGATTCCGCCCTGTCAGCTGACCAGCAGCCCGCTGCATAATCAGGCCATTGCGATGCAGTTCAGCCATCGCGACGTGCTGGTGCAGCATGGCGGCTTTATCGAGTCGGTCGAGCGCGAGCGGGGCCGGGCGACGGTGGTGACGTCGATCAATAATCTGGCCCTGATCCGTTTCAATGCCGACGGCCGTGCGCTGACCCATCAGCTGCTTACCCGTCTGCCCGACGGACGGCTGCAGCGGCTGAGCTACCGGCTGTAGCCCGGCGCGACAACTGACGGGCGGCAGGCAAGGGCGCTGTGGAATTTCCGCCAGCTGCCGGCTAGGGTTGGCGCATTGATGGGTGAGTC
>CAYSMR010000203.1:0-3567 GCA_964432195.1 uncultured Zetaproteobacteria bacterium
TAAATAGGCCAGCAGTCTTCAGCCTAATCCCGACAATAAGGCCCCCTGCTCTGTTCGAAGCTCCTGATAAGCCAGCCTTTATCCACCCTGTTGTTTGGCGCGGGGATGGGTTTGATCGTAGACCTCGGTCAGTTTGGCGATATCGAGGTGGGTGTAGCGCTCGGTCGTGGCCAGCGAGGCGTGGCCGAGCAGTTCCTGAATGGCGCGCAGATCGACGCCGCCGGCGAGCAGGTGGGTCGCAAACGAGTGGCGCAGCCGGTGCGGCGTGACCGACATATCGGCGCCGGTCTCCAGCGCGCGGTTTTTCAGCATGCGCTGCACGCTGCGCGCCGACAGCCGGCCGCCGCGCTGATTGAGAAACAGCGCCGTCTGCTCCGGGCCGGCGATGCGCTCATCCAGCCACGCCTGCAGATAGCCCTGCGCCGCCTCCGGCAGCGGCACGATGCGCTCCTTGCGCCCCTTGCCGAATACGCGCAATTCATGCTGATGCAGATCGACATCGTGCAGATCCAGCCCGACCACTTCCGAAACGCGCAGGCCGCAGCCATACATCACCGCCAGCAGCGCCAGATCGCGCACATCGCTGCTGCGCGCGGTCTGCTGCATCAGCGCCGCGGTCTGCTCCGGCGGCAGCGTGCGCGGCAGCCGCTTCGGCTGTTTGGGCGGGCGGATACCGGCTGCGACATTGCTGTCGCACAGACCCGCCTGCACGGCGGCATCGAAAAATCCGGAGAGTGCCGACAGGCGCCGCGCCAGCGTCGATGCGGACAGTCCGGCAGCATGGCCGGCGACCAGCCAGTCCTGCACCTGCGTGCGCGTGATCGCTACGACCGGCGTATCGACGCCGCACTGTTCGATAAAACGGGACAGATCGCGCCGGTAGGCCGCCACGGTATGCGACGATGCCAGACGCACTTCAGTCAGCTCGTTAAGGAACGCAGCGACCGCCGCGCCCAGCCGCGTGTCAGCCGGCATTGGCGCTGTCGCGCTCGGCCACCTCGTAGCGGTTGCCGCCCAGCGCCTTGGCCACATACATCGCCTGATCGGCGCGCGCGATCAGCTGTTTGACGGCCAGATCCTCATCCGCGCCGGAGCAGGCCGCGCCGATGCTGACGGTAATCGATTCATTGCCCGGCTTCAGACGGTGATTGGCGACCGTGTGCACGGTCAGCCCGGCCAGCTCCTCGGCCTTCTGCGCCGAACAGCCCGGCATCAGCAGTACGAACTCATCACCGCCCATCCGGATCAGCGGATCGGTCGAGCGCACATGCTGGCGCAGCACGTCACAGACCATATTCAGAGCCTGATCGGCCGTCGCCGCATCGGTGCTCTCGGCGAACACCCGGAAACGGTCGATATCGACATAGAGACAGGCCACGCCGGTTCGGTTGCCGAACCACTGCGATAGCGGCTGATGGCTGTGCGGCTGCAGAAAACGTCGGTTATGGCTGCCGGTTACCGCGTCGGTCACCGACAAACGGGCCAGATGCTCGCGCGCAATCGCATGCTCCATCGTCAGCCCGACCACCTGCGCCAAATGCTGAAGAAAGTCGCTGCTCTGGTTCGGCGCGAAGCGATCCCGGTCCACCGAACCGAGCCCCAGCACGCCGAACGGCTGCGCCTGCTCGCCGAGCGTCAGCAGCGCGACCGAACCGAGATGACCATCGGCCTCGGTCAGCCAGTCGAAACGGCGCTCGGCCGACAGCTGCATCAGCCATGCGCGCTTGCGATGCAGTCCCATCTGAACAATCTCGCCCTCCTCAACCCAGACCAGGTCGCGCTCGGAGAGGCCATCGAGCTGATGCGCGCCGATGAAGCTGGAGCGATCCAGCCAGAAGCGCACCATATCCAGCTCGAAACCGGAGCGCAGCGCACGCAGCAGCGTGAAACAGAGATCCTCCGGATCGGTCGACTTCAATACCTGCGATTCGAGCTCGAACATGCGCGAAAAAAGCCGCTCGTTCTGGCGCAGCCGCTGCATCACCTCGGCGACATAGGCCTTCAGTTCGCGATTTTCATCGGCCAGCTGCTGCAGCCGCCGACTCGACATATCCTCGACCCGCGGCTTGCCGTTCTGCTCCTCGCCGCCGCTCACTGCTCCAGCGACTCCTCAAGCAGAATGCGCCACGGCTGGCTGCGGTCGGCGCGGGCCAGATAGAGCCGCTTGCGGCCATGATCGGCATAGTTGCTCGAGCGGTAGGACTGATCGAACTCGGCCACAACCACCTCGCCCTCGGGCCAGCGGTTCGGATCGTGAATCAGCGTCATGTTGGCGAAACCGACCTCGACAAAGCTCTTGTTGGCATTGACGCGCCGCTTATAGCGCTTCCACGCGGCCAGATCGCGTTTGCCGGAGCGGAATTTGCGATGATAATGGGAGAGATAGGCCTCGGTATCGAGCCGCGTCCAATCGCGCCGCCACACTTCGATATCGCGCTTGACCGATTCGAGCAGTTCGCGCTTGCGGGCCGGCTGATCGAATGCGAAGTTCTCGCCGACAATCACCCATGTATGGCGCAGCTTCACATAGCGGGCCATTGTCAGCAGCCGGTCATTGGAGAGCGAGAAGCAGCCGCGCGTATCCTGCGGCGGGCGGCGGCTGACATCCATCGGATAGCCGTGCAGCCAGATACCCGAGCCGTCCTTGTGATGCAGCCGGTCCAGCTCATTGGGGTAATCGATCGGGAATGCCACCGGTCCGTAGCGCGACTCCAGCTGTCGCCCCTGCAGCTTTTTGACAAAGCGGTAGACACCGTGCGGCGTGCGGCCGTCGCCGCGGCGCTGCTTGTCGCCGACGACGGTGCCGGTCACGACATACTCATCGGTGATCTGACGCAGGCCGGCAGATGTCGGCTCGTAAACGAACAGACGGTTGCGCGCCTTGTCGAACATAAAGATGTTGGCCACATTCGGCCCCGGCATCAGGATATCGACCGGATCGCCGACCTGCCGGTTGAGCCGGTCCATAAAGGCGCGCAGCCGCGCATCGGCCTCGCCCAGCCCGTTGTTCAGATCGGCCGAGGCGAGCAGGCGCTGCTCCCGCTTGACGCCGTCGCCATAGGCGCCGGCTTCGCGCATCGCATGGATCGCCTGCAGCCGGTGCGCTTCAGCCTCAAGCAGCGCCACCAGCGGATCCCTAGCCTGTTTTGCTGCGGCCAGCATCGTCAGCGCCTGCTCTGGCCGGTCCGTTTTCAGCGCGACGGTCGCCTGCAAGATCGCGCGCTCCTGACTGGAAAGCTGACGCACCGCCGCGGCCTTCCCCTCCTTCAACACTCGGCCAACCTGATCCCACTCGCCGGCGGCCTGCGCCGCCATCGGCATCAACGCCGGCAGCAGCAGCCAGAGCAGCATCAGGCTGCATCGTTTCATGCCGGCAAGCGGCATACTGTTATCGGGATACTTCATGAATTATCTTCCATCCATCCGGACTGCGGCGCAGCAGCAGTTCCTTGATGTCATCGCTGTTATACGAATCCGAGCGGAAATGTTGCAGGAAAACCAGCCGGATGACACCCCCGGACAACGGTTTCGCCTCGATATTCTCGAGCGAGACCTGAATAAAGGCCC
>CAYSMR010000204.1:0-3459 GCA_964432195.1 uncultured Zetaproteobacteria bacterium
CCTACGGCATGGCCTGCGGCCGCGACCTGAACGGCGAGTCGCACAATGTCATCGCCGTGATCGGCGACGGCGCGCTGACCGGCGGCATGGCATTTGAGGCGCTGAACCATGCCGGCGCGCACAACAACCGGCTGCTGGTGATCCTCAACGACAACGAGATGTCGATTGCGCCGAATGTCGGCGCGATGTCCTCCTATCTGGCCCGCATCATCACCGGCAAGCCCTATACACAGGCCAGGGACACCGCCAAACGGATCCTCGAAAAGCTGCCCGGCGCGCTCGATGCGGCCAAGCGGGTCGAGGAGCACGTCAAGGGGATGATCACGCCCGGCACGCTGTTCGAGGAGATGGGCTTCCGCTATATCGGCCCGATCGACGGTCACGATTTCGAGCATCTGCTGCCGACGCTGGCCAACTGCAAGGCGCTCGACGGCCCGATGCTGCTGCACATGATCACCAGGAAGGGGCTCGGCTTCTCGCCGGCCGAAGAGGATCCGGAGACCTGGCACGGACTGGGGCCCTACAATGTCGAGACCGGCCAGCCGCACAAAAGCAGCGGCAAGCCGCCGACCTATACCAATATATTCGCCGATACGCTGGCCGATCTGGCCGATCGCGATGATCGCATCGTCGCCATCACCGCGGCCATGCCCGGCGGCACCGGGCTGGCCCGCTTCGCCCGCCGCCACCCCGAGCGCTGTTTCGATGTCGGCATTGCCGAACAGCACGCCGTCACCTTCGCCGGCGGTCTCGCCGTGGCCGGCAAGCGGCCGTTCGTGGCGATCTACTCCACCTTCATGCAGCGCGCATACGATCAGATCATCCACGATATCTGCATTCAGAATCTGCCGGTCACCTTCTGCATGGACCGGGCCGGCATTGTCGGCGCCGACGGCGCGACCCATACCGGCATGTTCGATATCGCATTCATGCGCAGCCTGCCGAATATGACGATCATGGCGCCGAAGGATGAGGCCGAACTGCGCCATATGCTGGCCACGGCGCTGACGATCGACGGGCCGGTCGCGATCCGCTATCCGCGCGGCAACGGCTATGGCGTCGAACCGTGCGAGCCGGCCGCGCTGAGCTGCAGCCGAGCCGAGCTGCTCTGCGAGGGCAATGACGGGCTGGCGATCGCGGTCGGATCGCGCGTGAATGATGCGCTGAGCGCGGTGGAAGCGCTGCGCCGCGACGATAATCGCCGCTTCTCGCTGCTGAACCTGCGCTTTATCAAACCGCTCGATGCCGACGCGATCCGGACACATCTGCGCCCGGGCAAACCGCTGATCGTCATCGAGGAGGGGGTCGCGATGGGCGGCATCGGCGAACAGATCGCAGCACTCGCGCTGAGCGACGGCTGGAGCGGTCCGTTCATCCACATCGCGATGCCGGACAGCTTCCCTGCCCACGGCACGCAGGCCGAAATCCTCAACGAGCTCGGCCTCGATGCGGAGGGGATCGCAGCCCGGCTGCGCGGGCTCTAGCCTAGCCGCGCCGGTGGCTCCCCCCAAAGTCAGGAAACAGCGCCTCGACCAGCTGCTGCTTGAGCGCAATCTGGCCGAGTCGGTCGATCAGGCGCGCCGCCTGATTATGGCCGGACTGGTCTATGTGAACGGCCAGAAGGCCGACAAGGCCGGCACGGCGTTTCGTCAGGATGCCGAGATCAGCGTGCGCGAGGTGCTGCGCTATGTCTCGCGCGGCGGCCTGAAACTGGAGCGGGCGCTGCGCGACTTTCCGTTCCGGGCCGACGGCGCGATCTGCCTCGATGTTGGCGCATCGACCGGCGGCTTTACCGACGTGCTGCTACAGAACGGCGCGGCGAAGGTCTATGCCGTCGATGTCGGCCGCGGCCAGCTGCACTACCGGCTGCAGCATGATGCTCGCGTCATCAATCTGGAAAAGACGCATGTGCGCGCGCTGACCGGTGAACTGATCCCGGAGGCAGTCGATGCGCTGGTCATCGACACGTCGTTCATCTCGCTGACACGGGTGCTGCCGTGCGCATGGCCGTTCGTGAAGCGCGGCGGCTGGTGCGTGGCGCTGATCAAGCCGCAGTTCGAGGTCGAGCCGCGCCATCTCGATCGCGGCGTCGTGCGCAGCGATGAACAGCGACAGGCCGCAATCGACAGGGTGCTGGCGATGGTCGAAATGCTGGACGGCGCCGATGTGGTTGGCATCGCCGAATCGCCAATCCACGGCCCGAAGGGCAATATCGAGTATCTGCTGGGGCTACGCCGCAGCTGAATCTCCGGATCCGGACGCTGCCATTGTGTTGTCACCGCTGCGCCGTAGAGTGATGCCGGCAGCGCAGCCGGCCATGGATGGATAGCCCACCCGGATCAGGCCGCCCCGGCACACAACAGCACAGCTGATCCGCAACACCATCAAAGGACGCATTCATGGATATCATTCAGGCAATCATTCTGGGCGTCATCGAGGGCGCGACCGAATTCCTGCCGATCTCGTCGACCGGCCACATGATTGTCGCAGCCCGTTGGCTGGGACTGCCGCAGAGCGACGGCAACAAGGCTTTTGAGGTGATCATCCAGCTGGCCGCGATTCTCGCCGTCGTCGCCAACTATCGCGACCGCTTCGCGCTCAACCCGGCCAATATCGCACTGTGGCAGAAGGTCGTGCTAGCCTTTATTCCGCTCGGCGCGGTCGGCCTGCTGTTCCACAAACAGATCAAGACGCTGTTCACGGTCGAAACGGTTGCGATCATGTTCATTGTCGGTGGCGTCATCTTCCTGATTATCGAGTATGTCCATAAGAACAAACAGCAGCCGACAGAGCGACTGGAGGATATGAGCTATGCCCAGGCCGGCTGGATCGGCATCGTGCAGGTCTTCGCGCTGATCCCGGGCACCAGCCGGGCCGGCGCCTCGATTGTCGGCTCGCTGCTGGTCGGTCTAAGCCGCAAGGCCAGCGCCGAGTTCTCGTTCCTGCTGGCGCTACCGGTGATGCTGGCGGCCAGCGGCTTCGACCTGCTCAAACACTATCAGGATTTCAGCGGCGCCAATCTGACCGTGCTGGCGGCCGGCTTCGCCGTCGCATTCCTTTCGGCCTGGCTGGTCATGCGGCTGTTTATCCGTTTCCTCGAACACTTTACCTTTGTCGCATTCGGCGTCTATCGCATCCTGTTCGGGGCGCTGCTGCTGTGGGTGATCTGAGATGAATGAAACTGCCAATTCGCATATTGTCTGGTCCGGCATCGATCCGGTCGCGTTGCAGATCGGGCCGCTGGCCATTCACTGGTACGGGCTGATGTATATCGCCGGCTTCTTCGGCACCTGGTATCTGGTGCGCCGCCAGCTACAGCAGGACGGCCTGTGGGAGACGGCCGTATCGCGCGATGCCTATGAGGGGCTGTTTACGACGCTGATCCTCGGTGTCGTGCTCGGCGGCCGCATCGGCTATGTGCTCTTCTACAACCTCTCCTACTATCTCGGCCACCCGATC
>CAYSMR010000205.1:0-3427 GCA_964432195.1 uncultured Zetaproteobacteria bacterium
CCCGGTAGGCAGGGGTCGCCGCTGCCGATAGAGTAGCGGCGTGACCCATTATCTGTTCAAACGACTGGCCGGCATGATTCCGTTGCTGTTCGGCATCACGATCATCTCCTTCGGCATGATGCATCTGGCGCCGGGCGAACCGAGTGTGGTCGGGCAGGAGTTCAACCCGAAGGTCTCGGCACAGGATATCGAACGCCTGCGCGCCTATTACGGCCTCGACAAGCCACTCTACGAACAGTACTGGGCGTGGCTGAAGCGGCTGGCCGCGCTCGATTTTGGACAGTCGTTCTCGGCCGACGGGCGCGCCGTCATCGATAAAATCGCCGAACGCATTCCGGTAACGCTGTGGATCAATGTGCTGGCGATGCTGCTGATTATCGCCATCGCGATCCCGATCGGCGTGGCCAGCGCCGTTCGCCGCGATTCGTGGTTTGACAAGGGGATGACACTGTTCGTATTTGTCGGTTTCGCAATCCCGTCGTTCTGGCTCGGACTGCTGCTGATGATCGGACTCGGCGTTAACCTGAACTGGCTGCCGATCTCCGGCCTGCACGACTACAGCTGGCGGCAGATGAATTTCTGGCAGCAGCAGGCCGATATGCTGCAACACCTGATCCTGCCGGTCTTCGTCTCGGCGATCGGCGGACTGGCCGGCATGAGCCGATTCATGCGCACCGGCATGCTCGAGGTGATCCGGGCCGATTACATCACGACGGCGCGCGCGATGGGAGTCCCCGAAGGAACCATCCGTTATCGCCTGGCGCTGAAGAATGCGATGCTGCCGATCATTACGCTGCTCGGCCTGTCGATCCCGGGCCTGATCGGCGGTTCGGTCATTGTCGAGCAGCTCTTCTCGCTGCCCGGCATGGGGCTGCTGTTCTACGAATCGGTGCTGTCGCGCGATTATCCGCTGGTCATGGGCATCACCGTGATCGGCGCGGTGCTGACGCTTCTCGGCAACCTGATCGCCGATCTCGCCTATGCCTGGGCCGATCCGCGCATCCGCCACGGGATCAAATCGTGAGTCGCATCAGCAGCAAGACCAAGCGCCTGATCGGCAGCAACGGGCTGGTGCTGACCGGCGGCGCGATCGTGCTCGGCGTTGCGCTGCTGGCCCTGCTGGCGCCATGGATCGCCCCCTACGATCCGACCGATATCAATGTCAGCGTGATCCTTATGCCCCCGTCCTGGGAGCACTGGTGCGGCACCGACACGCTCGGCCGCGATGTCTTTTCGCGCATGCTGTTCGGCGCGCGTGTTTCACTGGCCGTCGGCTTTGTCGCGGTCGGCATCTCGATGCTGCTGGGGCTGATACTAGGCGCGCTGGCCGGTTATTTCGGCGGCCGCACCGATGCGCTGATCATGCGCGCCACCGACATGGTGCTCTGCTTCCCGACCTTCTTCCTGATTCTGGCCGTGATCGCGTTTCTGGAGCCGTCGATCTGGAATATCATGATTGTCATCGGTCTGACCTCATGGATGGGCGTGGCTCGTCTGGTGCGGGCCGAGTTTCTGAGCCTGTGCCGGCGCGAATTCGTACTCGCCGCGCACAGCCTCGGCGTACCGCCGCTGCGCATGATGTGGCGCTACCTGCTGCCCAATGCGATGGGGCCGGTGCTGGTCTCGGCAATCCTCGGCATTGCCGGCGCCGTACTGGTCGAGTCCGGGCTGTCATTCCTCGGCCTCGGCGTACAGCCGCCCGATCCGTCATGGGGCAACATCCTGACCGACGGCAAGGACAATATTCAGATCGCCTGGTGGCTGTCGCTCTACCCCGGCATGGCGATCCTGATTACCGTGCTCGGCTACAACCTGCTCGGCGAGGGACTGCGCGACTATTTCGACCCGAAGCTGCGCTCACAGACATGAGCGGCGACGCATCGGATACGATCGACCGGGAATATATGCAGCTGGCGCTAGCTCAGGCCGGCATAGCCGCCGAGCGCGGCGAGGTGCCGGTCGGGGCCGTGCTGGTCACGGCGGACGGCGCGCGCTTCGCCGCCCACAATGCGCCGATTACGCTGCACGACGCCAGCGCGCATGCCGAGATGTGCGCCATTCGGGCCGCCTGCGAAGCGGTCGGCAACTACCGGCTGACCGGCAGCACGCTGTATGTCACGCTGGAACCGTGCGCGATGTGCGCCGGCGCGATTATTCATGCCCGTATCGGGCGCGTTGTCTATGGCGCGCACGATCCGAAAACCGGCGCGGTCGCATCGCTCTATCAGTTGCTGGCGGATCGGCGTCTGAACCATCAGCCGACCGTCACTGGCGGCATCATGGCCGAGGCTGCCGCCGAACTGTTAACCCGTTTCTTCCGCGCCAGACGTAAACAGAAGCACGGTCACTGAGCCCCGGCCAGCAGCTCGCGCAGCGCCTCCGCCAGCAGTTGCAGCCGGAACGGCTTGCTCAACACCCGGCAACGCGGCAGCTGCTCCTCTCTGGCCAGCACCATATGACGATCATAAGCGGTTGCGAACACAACCGGCAGCCGCGGATTGCGCTCGCGCAGCCGTCTGGCCGTTTCCACGCCGCCCATCTCCGGCATCACGACATCGAGCAGCGCAATATCGGCCGCATCTGCGCCGGTCGTCGCCAGCGCCTCCACGCCGGTATGAGCGATGATCACGCGGTAACCGAGATGGGTCAGCAGTGACGAGGTTGTCGATAGCACAATCTCCTCATCATCAACCAGCAGCACCGTCTCTCCGTTGCCGCGCGGCAGTATGCCTGCGCAGCCGTTCTCGACAGCCGGCTGCTCGCCGTGCAACGGCAGCAGAATCCGGAAGGTCGAACCCTCGCGCTCGCAGCTGTCCACCTGAATCGCGCCCTGATGCGACTGCACAACGCCGTAGACGGTCGAAAGCCCCAGTCCGCTCCCCTCGCCAATCTCCTTGGTCGTAAAAAACGGCTCGAACAGCTTGTCGCGAATCGACTCAGAGATGCCGCAGCCGTTATCGCCGATACAGAGCTCCAGCCACGGCCCTTCGGCCAGCCCCTGATAGAGCTCATGCAGCCCCGCCTCGCTCTCAACGCGACGCAGCGCAATATAGATGCACGGATCAGGCACGCCGTGGACCGCATCGCGGGCATTAACCAGCAGGTTGAGCACCATCTGCTGCAGCTGCGCCTGATCGCCGATCACTGGAAAGCTCTCCTGCTCGTCGAAATCGTGCACAACCCGGATATCCTCCGGCACAGCCAGCTCGGCCAGACGCAGCGCCTCATCCAGAAACGCCCGGAAATCAATAGGCTGCATGCAGATCATGCCCTTGCGCGCAAAGGTCAGCAGCTGCGCAATCATCGCGGCCGCCCGCTCACAGAGCGCATTGACGCGCGCCACCCTGCCCCGCGTATCAGGCGACAGCGACTGATCATGACTGATGAGATAGAGATTCCCCATCATGCCGGCCAGCATATTATTCAT
>CAYSMR010000206.1:0-488 GCA_964432195.1 uncultured Zetaproteobacteria bacterium
GTCAATACGCATCATCATGCCGATCAACTGGCCGACTATCTCGGCGACGGCTCGCTTACATCAACGCTGCAAGCTATAAAAACTCACATTTGCCAAAGAGAAAGCGAAGTTTATTGTCATGGTTACTTAAGCCCTAAAAATCAAAAACAAAAGTAAGGACTAAGAATCCTCCATCATGTATTTATCAACTGAAAGTGGTGAATCTGGATAGATCATATGACCTAAGAATTTTATTCCGCTTTTTGACGGAATAATAATATTATTCTTGCCATGGAGGCTTAGGCTCAGCTCTTGAGCAAGGAAAGTTCGGCAGGTAGCACGAGCAGATCTAGTAATGCTGCCTGTATCCATGGGTAGGATAAAATCATCACCGTAACGCAAATAGCCAAGTGGTTTTATTTGATGGCGAACGAATCTATCAAACTCGTTTAGGTAGATATTGGCAAAAATCTGACTAGTTAAATTGCCAATTGGAATACCGCGCCGTG
>CAYSMR010000206.1:588-3346 GCA_964432195.1 uncultured Zetaproteobacteria bacterium
ACTGACTGACTGACTGACTGACTGACTGACTGACTGACTGACTGACTGACTGACTGACTCCATTATGGGTATAGCTGTCTATAGACTTGTCAAGTAATTCTTTCGCACGACCGTCGATTTTTAATCGGTATATAGCTCTTTTAAGAGCTTCATGATCAACATTGTCAAAAAACTTAGAAATATCTGCCCTCCAAACATGAGCGAATTGATATTTGTGCAGTAGTTGTTGAGCTCTTTCTAGGGATTTATGCAATCCTTTACCTTTTCGACAAGAGTAAACATCATAATCAAGACCAGGGTCAACAATTGGCTTTAAATAATCATACAGGAGCCTATGTACAACTCGATCACGTACTGATGCAACTAAAATATCTCGGCGTTTTCTCTCGTCTATAATTCGATGCCTGTAACCGCAGTGCTTGTAAGATCCGCTATTGAGCTCACTACATAAAAGAAGTAGATTGCGCTCAAGATCACTTTCAAATTCAAGTATTTCTCGACTTTGCTTTTTATCTTTTCGAAAAGCTCGCCAAGCATGCCATATATTTGTTAGGCTTAGATCAATGGAAGAATTATCTGTCATATCGCTTACCTATGAAATATACAAGAAATTGGCTGAATTGAATACATCAGTAGATAAGAAATATCGCCATACCGTAAGCGAGCCAGCAGTAGAAGCATGCCGCTATCTACTCAAACAGCTTGTTCTCGCCAAACATGCACTGAAAGCAATTAAAGGGAAATACCTGATACAGGCCGATAGTTCTGCTGAGATTTTATCATTACAAATAAGAGCTATGCTTGAGTTAAAACTTGTCAACGAAACCAACACTCTCAAAGTGCAGGCCAAGCTTACAGAGGCTCGGCGCCAAATTGGTGGTTGGCGAAAAAGCGTTACTTAAAATAATTCCACCAATCCTCACCAGGAGACGCGTGTCATTGTCGTTCGAAGCATTCGAGTTGTTCAAGTTCGGCTTGCCATCGTCGTTAACATACGAGTTCGGCACGTTAGACCAACCGTCGATACGCCTTTTATGTTCCTGTAAAAGTCAGTTCACTACGTACGCATACGTAGCTTTGTTTATCTCAGACCGGAAACCCAGCCTTTTTACAGCGAAACGTGGGGTATTGGTAAAGTTCTAGATTTGCTACCATCCAATGCCAATCTTAATTGACACAGATCTATTGCTAGCACAATCTTATGAAGACACCGATGTGCTCTCTCAGGCTACTTGGATTACTTATCTTCCTGCGAACAGTATATGTAAATAGCCCTAAAAATCAAAAACAAAAGTAAGGACTAAGAATCAAGGTTTGACCCCACCAGGAGACGCGTGCCACTGTCGTTCGAAGCAAACGGGCAGTTCAAGCGAGGCCCGCCAACGCCGTCAACATACGAGTCCGGCACGCAAGACCAACCGCCGATACGCTGTGGTTTGCGATCAATATGTCGGATATAGGTAGTGTCGAGGTCTAGGGTATCTCCCTTAGCTCTAAGCGCATACCAGTAAGTAACGGCATTGAGCAGACTTGGCATCTGGTAATTCAAGTGCGGTTTGTCTGTTCTCATACGGGGTAGTATTGTCTCGTTTTGTTCTTCAGCTGGGCGTTGACCTAGCTCTTGGTCGTATCCAGATGGCATTAAGCCAAAGTCCACTACTTCGTCTCCGTTCTTACCCGACCACTCCTCATCTGTATAGTTATTTTTCCTGTACATTTCATCATGCACATAGGTTGGGTATGGTTGATCTTTACCGAAGCTTTCAGCCAGAGCAACTAATTGCTCTTCACTAGCAGTAATACGAGGTAGTGGCACAAGCGTATGGCGAATACCACGGCGGACTAACTGTTCTACTACGTGGTCATACGTACCGTTTTCTTTCCATAGCTTGTCTTTGGCTGCGAATAATTGTTCAAACTCTCCTGAAGAGATTGCAGCCTCCTTGGCGTCACTGTTGCCAAGACCGCTTAACTCTCTTGTAATGTCTTGGTGGGCGTTAAATGAAGATGACAGCTGCTCACGTATCGTCTCTGGTAATATGCGAGATAGTTCTGGCATATCGCGCTCACCACGTAATTTTCGTACCTCATCAATACGGGGATCACGGTTATAGCCAAATCCTTCAATAGCATGATCAAGTTCGTACAAGAATCGCAACTCATCTGAGGTTAATTCAGTGCTTGAGTCAGCTGTTAGTTTTTTCTCTAGAGCAGTTAGGAGCTTCATATCTTCGGCCTTTTTAATATAACTTTCACCACCAGGTAGACTAGCAAGCCTCTCGGCTGCAATATCTGCCATGACTGGTTCAAGTTCTTGAAAGGCGTTTACACCTCTAACCTCGGCAACCTGCCCGGCCTGCATACGTACAGCAATTCGTGGCACAGTATCCTTACCGTCTTCATCTCGAGTGTAGTAGGTATAGAAATCTCCAACTTCAAGTTGAGACGATGCTGTACTTTCACCAGCTGTACACCAGCCAGTACCGTGTCCTTGCAAGCTGCTAGCTAATCGGCGAGCAGTACGGGGATCAGAGGTCTGCTGGAAGGTTGTCCACGAACCCTCTGTGGTGTTACGTAGCTCTGGTGAGTTAGATGCTATTTCGAGTATGGCATAAGCATACAGCTTGCCAAAATTAGCTGAACTAACTAGTTGCTGTAGCTGTTCGTTGTCACCAGCTACATCTTCTCCTTCTATCTTGGCCTTATGGAGTGTGTCATAGACGTAGGCAAGCGCTTCACGATTTAGCTCAGGATAGGC
>CAYSMR010000207.1:0-3323 GCA_964432195.1 uncultured Zetaproteobacteria bacterium
TGCGAATTCAGGCCTCCTTTCTTCCTGCTAATTTCTTAACCGGACAGCAGTGATGACAGATACGCAAATCCTAAGATGCCCGCATGCAGTCTGAGATTGGCCGGCGCATTCGCGCGCTCAGAACAGCCCATCAGCCGCCGTGGAGCATCAACCGGCTGGCGCTGATGGCGCGCCTCGATCCGGACCAGCTCAGCCGCGCCGAGCGCGGTCTGGCCGGTCTGTCGCTGCCGGCTCTGAAGCGCATCGCAGCGCTGCTCGACCTGTCGCTAGCCGAACTGATCGACCCGGACCACTGCGGCCGCCCGGCCAGCGGCGACTCCCCCGATGCGCTGGCCGAATGCGCAACCGACAGCATATGGGCCGGCCTCGATGCCGATCAGCTCAGCCGCTGCAGCCGGGCCGAACAGGATCTGATCCGCCACCATATCCGCAGCGCCATCGAAGAGGGCATCAAGCGCGCCCAGATTCTGGCCGAGCGCGAAATCGAACTGATTCTGAACAAGCACTCCTGACCAGCCCGCGCAGCCCGTCCATCCCCTCCCGCCTGCCCCGGCGCAAACAAAAAAACGGGCGGCCCTTGCGGACCGCCCGTTAATCGCATCAGCAGTGATGCGGCTGACTTACACCCCCGACGGGTGCTTACATCATGCCGCCCATGCCGCCCATATCGCCGCCGGCCGGGGCAGCCGCTTCCGGTTTCGGAATCTCGGCCACCATCGCTTCGGTGGTGATCAGCAGACCGGCAATCGATGCCGCATGCTGCAGTGCGGAACGGGTCACCTTGGTCGGGTCGATGACGCCCATCTTGACCAAATCGCCGTACTCCTCGGTCTGGGCATTGTAGCCGTAATGACCTTCGTTGTTGGCCACTTCGTTGACCACGACAGAGGCTTCACCGCCGCCATTGGAGACGATCTGACGCAGCGGCTCCTCGACTGCGCGACGCACGATGTTGATACCGGTATCCTCATCGTGGTTGTTGCCGCTCAGGCCGTCGAGCGCCTTGCGGGCGCGGATCAGGGCCACGCCACCGCCGGCCACGATACCCTCTTCGACCGCCGCGCGGGTTGCATGCAGCGCATCGTCGACGCGATCCTTCTTCTCCTTCATCGCCACTTCAGTAGCAGCGCCAACCTTGATCACTGCAACGCCGCCGGCCAGCTTAGCCAGACGCTCCTGCAGCTTCTCCTTGTCGTAGTCGGAGGTGGAGTCCTCGATCTGCTTGCGGATCAGCGCCACGCGGCCCTCGATCGCAGCCTTCTCGCCGGCGCCATCGACGATGGTCGTCGTATCCTTGGTGATCTTGACCGCATTGGCCGTACCCAGATCCTCCAGTGTCACGTTCTCCAGCTTCAGACCCAGCTCTTCGGTGATCACCTTGCCGCCGGTCAGGATAGCCATGTCTTCCAGCATCGCCTTGCGACGATCGCCGAAGCCCGGCGCCTTGACCGCAGCGACATTCACGACGCCGCGTACCTTATTCACAACCAGCGTAGCCAGCGCCTCGCCTTCGATATCCTCGGAGATAATCACCAGCGGCTTGCCGGTGCGGGCGACAGCCTCGAGCACGGGCAGCAGCTCGCGCATATTGGAAATCTTCTTCTCGAACAGCAGGATGTACGGATTATCCAGCGCCGCTTCCATGCGCTCGGTATCGGTCACGAAGTACGGCGAGAGATAGCCGCGATCGAACTGCATGCCTTCAACAACGTCCAGTTCGGTGGCCAGGCCCTTAGCCTCTTCGACGGTGATCACGCCTTCTTTACCGACCTTGTCCATCGCGTCGGCAATGATCTGGCCAATTTCAGCATCGCCGTTGGCCGAGATTGTGCCAACCTGAGCGATTTCGTCCTGATTCTTCACCTCGTTGGAGAGTTCTGCCAGCTCTGCGACAACCACATCGACAGCCTTGTCGATGCCGCGCTTCAGATCCATCGGGTTCATGCCTGCAGCAACAGCCTTGACGCCTTCCTTGGCGATCGACTGGGCCAGCACGGTTGCGGTCGTCGTACCGTCACCGGCGATATCGGCGGTCTTGGAAGCAACCTCCTTGACCATCTGCGCGCCCATGTTCTCGAACTTGTCTTCCAGCTCGATCTCCTTGGCCACGGATACGCCGTCCTTGGTGATCGTCGGCGCGCCCCAGGATTTGTCGAGCACGACATTACGGCCTTTCGGGCCAAGGGTTACTTTTACAGCATCAGCGAGTTTGTTGACGCCGCTCATCATCTGGGAGCGTGCGTCTTCACCGAAATGAATGTCTTTAGCCATTCTAGTTTCTCCTATT
The DNA here is from genome assembly GCA_964432195.1 of uncultured Zetaproteobacteria bacterium. Taxonomy (GTDB): domain Bacteria; phylum Pseudomonadota; class Zetaproteobacteria; order Mariprofundales; family Mariprofundaceae; genus Mariprofundus. Next base: position 2,288 of record CAYSMR010000207.1, read on the forward strand.
TTATATTAATCTATTCATTCGCCCCTGCGGGGCGCTCATGCAGACGTCCGCCACGGACGCCTACCGGAAATCGGATCAGGATTCGATCACGCCGAGGATGTCGTCCTCACGCATCATCAGGAATTCCTCGCCGTCGAGCTTGATCTCGGTACCGGCGTACTTGGAGAAAATCACCCGATCGCCCGCTTTCACATCCAGCGGACGCACGTCGCCATTCTCCAGAATTTTGCCGTTGCCGGCGGAAATGACTTCGCCTTCCAGCGGTTTTTCCTTAGCCGAATCCGGAATAATGATACCGCCAGCGGACTTGGTATCCTCGCCCAGACGGCGGACAATAACTCGGTCGTGCAAAGGACGGACTGTAGTTGCCATCGTTGTTTCTCCTTTCATGTGTAGTTTGGAGACTGCTATATAGGAACCGGCCGGAGCCGTTTCAACCCCCTGCATGCACTTTTTTTCAATGCGGCGAAAATACTATGCAAAAAACGGGCGGCCGCGCCGCTCTCGCAATCCGGCGCAGCCGGCGTAGGCTTGCATCAGCGCACAATCGGGAGGCGGATATGCAACTGGCACTGAGCACATGGCAGAAGGTGGAAGTCTATCTGGAGCGCGCGATCATTATCCCGATCGACTCAACCGAGCAGCACGGGCCGAACGGCCTGATCGGCACCGATGTGATCTGCCCGACCCGGATTGCGGCCGGCATGGAGGCCGCCGCACCCGAACCGCTGCTAATCGCGCCACCCTGCACTACGGCATGAGCCAGCATCACATGGCCTTTGCCGGCACGATCACGCTGCGCCCGGCAACGCTGATCCGGGTGATCTGCGATATCGTCGTCTCGCTGCGCCGCCACGGCTTTACACACTTCTATTTCATCAACGGCCACGGCGGCAATATCGCGCCGGTCACGACCGCATTCTCCGAGATCTATGCGGCGACTGACACCGATGATCCGCATCCGCCGCGCTGCCGGCTCGCCAACTAGGGCCTGTTAACATTATTTGATGAATTCGATAATCAAAGCGAAGTAGAT
>CAYSMR010000208.1:0-3318 GCA_964432195.1 uncultured Zetaproteobacteria bacterium
TAAGGGCTTAGTCATCAGGTAAGCGGCACGAGTTGCGAATTTTAGTCAGGCGCACTTCCCGTGACCGGCGATGACGGCTATCATTGACTCATGCGCTGGATGATGTGGTTCCTGATCTGGATGACGGCTCTCGGTCTGCCGCTCTGTACGGCCGCAGCGCCCATGCAGGACGTCACGGCTACGGATCTGGTGAGCAAGGTACAGGATCGGCTGCGTTCGCAGACCAGCTATGCGCGCTATACGATGCGCATCGAAACGGCCGAATGGCAGCGCACCGTGCGCCTCGACGCGTGGGATGATCGCCGGCACAAGCGCTTCTTCATCCGCATTCTCGCGCCGCGCAAGGATAAGGATACGACCTGGCTGAAGGACGGCGGCAATCTGTGGATGTATCTGCCCAAACTGGAGCGCGATATCCGCATTCCGCCGTCGATGATGCTCTCCAACTGGATGGGTTCGGATTTCACCAACGATGATCTGGTCAAGATGGAGTCGGTCGTCGAGGATTATCATCACCGGCTGCTGTCGGACCGGGACGGCGTCTATCTGGTCGAATCGACGCCGAAACCGGATGCGCCGGTGGTCTGGGGCAAGATTGTGCGCCGCATCCGCCACGATATGATCCCGCTCTCCGAGGATTACTATGATGAGCACGGCAAGCATATCCGGCGGGTGCTCTTCGATCAGGTCAAAGAGATGGACGGGCGGCTGATACCGACCCGTTGGACAATCTATCCGCTGGCCACGCCCGACAAGCATACGGCGATGATCCTCGAACGGATCAAATTCGATGCGCCGATGAGCGATGCGATGTTCACGCGCGCCAGCCTGCGCCGCTGATGCTGTCGCTGGCCTGGCGCAATATTGTGCGCAACGGCCGTCGCAGTCTGATTACCGTTGCAGTCGTCGCGCTCGGGCTGGCCTCGCTGATTTTCCTCTGGGGTTTTAACGACGGCGTACACAATTCGATGATGCGCAATCTGCAGCAGGTGATTGTCGGCAGCGTGCAGGTGCATGCGGACGGCTATTTCCACCATCCGAAGCTGAGCCGGACGATTCCCGATGCGAGTGCAGTGACCGCGGCGCTGGATTCGATGCTGCGGCCCGGCGAGCAGTATGCGCCGCGGCTGCGCACATTCGCATTGGCGGCCGGCGAGGAGACTTCCGAAGGGCTGGTGCTGCTCGGGCTCGATCCGGCAGCCGAACGGCGCGCAACGCGCGTCTACAGCAAGGTCGATCAGGGGCGTTTTCTGCACGACAATCACGAGGCGGCCTGCGTGCTCGGCGAGACGACGGCGCGCAATCTCGGCGTCCGGCCCGGCGATGACGTCGTATTCCTGACCGAGGATCGTTACGGGTCGCTTGCGGCCGAAAAGCTGACGCTGGTCGGCATCATCTCCAGCGGTGAAATGGGTATAGATCGCGGCCTGGCGATGATCCCGCTCGGCTTTATGCAGCGGATGACCGATATGGATGGGCGCTACTCGGAGATCGTGATCCAGCTGCCGGCGGCGCGGCTGGAGCCGGTGACGGCGGCGCTGAAACAGACGCTTGGCGACGGCTATGAGGTGCTGCGCTGGTACGATATGTATCCGATGATGAAGCAGTGGGTGGAGCTAGAGAATGCATTCTACTATATCTTCCTGACCATTGTGCTGGTGATTATTGCGGCCGGCATTATGAATACCGTGCTGATGAGCATGCTGGAGCGGATACGCGAATTCGGCGTGATGATGGCGCTGGGCTGCAGTCGCGGGCGGCTGGCCGGCATGATCGTGATCGAATCGATGTTGCTTGGCCTGGCCGGCATTGCCGTGGGCGTGCTGAGCGGGCTGGCGCTGGTCTGGTATTTCCACGCCGCCGGCATTGATCTCTCCGGCCAGATGGATTCGATGGCGCGCTTCTACATCAATCCGGTCGTGCGTACCGAGATCGATACCGATCATCTGATGAATACGGTGCTGTCGGTCTGGATCGCCGCGATGCTGGCCGCACTCTGGCCGGCGATCCGCGCCGCCCGGCTTGAACCGGTCGAGGCGATTCATCATGTGTGATCGATGCGGCAGACATGCGCCGCAGAGTGCGCGGAGTAAGCTGCGGGGGACTCAACGGGAGCGTTGGCGATTGCTCCGGTTTTTCTCCTTGCTCTTCGCGGTTCACGGTTTTGACTGATGGATAATCTGGCGATCTATCTGAAGCTGGGCTGGCGCAATCTGTGGCTGCATCCGCTGCGCACGCTGCTGACATCGGCTGCGCTGGCGGTCGGCATTGCCGCGCTGACCTTCCTGTCGGCGATGGATGACGGCTGGATGCAGCAGATCAAGACCAATTTCGCGCTGACCGTAACCGGCCATATCCAGGTTCATGCCGCCGGTTTCGAGGTGAGCCGCAAGCTGTCGCAGCGCATTGATGATCCCGATGCCGTGTTGGCGACGATCCGGCAGTTGCCCGGCATCGACGGCGTGACGCTGCGCGTGCGCGCGTCGGGGCTTGCCTCCAGCGCCGGTTCGAATGCCGGCGCACTGATCTACGGCGTCGAACCGGAGCAGGAGCGGCGCATGAGCCGGCTGGCCGGGTTCATCACGGCCGGCAGCTGGCTGCCGTCCGATGATGCGCATGCGGCCGTGCTCGGCGATGTGCTGGCTGACCGGCTGAATATCGGTATCGGCGACAAGCTGGTGCTGATGGCCGCGGTGCCCGGCGGCGATATCGCATCCGAGGTGTTCCGGGTGCGCGGGCTGGTCCACTCCGGCGTGATGGGGGTCGATGACCTGATCGTGCTGACGCCGCTGGATACGACCCGGCAGTGGCTCGGGCTCGGCAGCGCGGTCACAGATATTGTGATCCGCGCGGACAGCTTCGATGCAGTAACGCCCCTGGCCGCGCGGCTGAAGCGGGCGCTGGATGGCGAGGGGCTGGAGGTATTGCGCTGGTTCGATATCGATCCGATGGCGCAGCAGTGGGCCGATTTCGCCGATGCCTATACCTGGATCGTGTTGTTCATTGTGATTATTGTCGTGCTGGCCGAGGTGCTCAATACGATGCTGATGAGCATGCATGAGCGGGTGCGCGAGTTCGGCCTGATGGCCGCGCTCGGCGTGAAGCCGGGGCAGGTGTTCGCGATGGTTGTCTGGGAGACGATCGTGCTGGTGCTGATCGGCGGCGCGGCCGGATTCGCGATCGGCGGCGGCCTGTCGCTCTGGTACGGCGAGCAGGGGATCGATCTGTCGCAGTTCGCGATCGCGTTTTCGTTCATGTATATGGACCCGGTGATTCATCCGCTGCTGCAGCTCGACAGCATTCTGCGCATTCTGAGCG
>CAYSMR010000209.1:0-3317 GCA_964432195.1 uncultured Zetaproteobacteria bacterium
CGGGCCGGCATTATAGGCAGCCGCGGCCAGCGCTAGATTGCCGAAGCGGCGCTTCTGCTCGGCCAGATAGGTTGCACCGAGGCGGATATTGACGGCCGGCGAAAACAGTCGCGGCGCTCCCTTGCCGATACCGAGCGCGCGCGCAACCTTGCGAGCCGTGGCCGGCATCAGCTGCATCAGCCCCTTCGCGCCGACATGGGAGACCGCCTGCCGGTTGAAGGCCGACTCCTGCCGGATAATGCTCCAGATCGCCGACGGGGTCAGCCCGGTCCGGCGCGCCGCGCGCAGCACATCGCGGCCGTATGCGACCGGGAAACGCTCCTGTACCGCATCGAGCTGATCCGATTTGTAGGCGGCCCGGATCAGCTGCTCATGCCAGTGCCAGCGCGAAGCCAATTTGGCCGCAGCCTGCCACTGCGTAGTATCGCCGCCGGCCAGCGCCTGCTGCCATGCGCGTGCCGCCTTGCTGCGCAGTCCAAGCTGCAGCCACTCATGGGCGCGGCGTACGGCCGGCTGTCGTTCCAGCTCGGCCACGGCCGCATCCGGGGCCGCGAGCGCGGCGGCGTTGAAACGGAACGGCTGCCCGATCCGCTCGGCGCTCAGAAAACTGTAATAGCCGCGCTCCGCCGCCAGCTGCGCATAGAGCAGGCGCGCCGCTTCCGGCTGGCCGATGCCGTCGGCGGCGCGCGCGGTCCAGTAGAGCCAGCGGCTCTGCTGTTGTTCGCTCTCGGGCATGGCCGCGATTGCGGCCAGCAGCGCCGGCCAGTCGTGGTTTAGGATATGGATGCGGGCGCGCCAGCCGCGCGTATCCTCGTTCTGGATCTGCTCCGGCAGTCCGGCCAGCCAGTCGGCCGCTGCGGGCAGGTGTCGTCTGGCGGCGCGCAGCGCGGTATGCCGCTCCAGTTCAAACAGTTCCGGCGCGCGCGCATAGTCCTCCTGCTGCGCCAGCTGCTGTTTCAGCTGTTGCAGCAGCTGCCATGCCGCAGTCGGATCGCGGCGGGAGATGCGCCGGATGCCGTCGCGCATAATGGCCAGCCCGGGCATTGCCGGCAGCGCGGCCGGCCACTGTTTCAGCATCCGTTCCGGGTGGCGCTGTACGGCGCGCCAGTATTTCAGCTGCTGCTTCTGCTCCCGGGAGAAGCTTTTGGCGAGCTGTTTGATCCGCGTCCACTGGCGCTGCCGGGTCAGCGTCGTAATGCGCTGCCAGCGCTCGTCGATGCTCGGATGGCCGGCTGCTTTCCATGCCTGCTCGATCGGCCGGCTGAATGCCGAGTGACGCTTGCCCTGTTGCCAGCGCGCCGAGAAGAGGGCGAGCGCCTGCTGCTTCTCGCCGCTGTACCAGAGCGCCGCCATGGCGGTCTCCGGCAATCGCTTCGCCAGCCACGGGAAACGGGCCATGACGCCGTGCACCTGCTGCCAGCTGCCGTGCTTGGCGAGGCGCTTCACCCAGGCCAGACGCAGGTTGCGGGATTCGGGGATATCGGCATGGCGGGCCAGCACGGCGGCAACGCGGGCATCGTCGCCGTGCTCGAGCGCCCTGCGGGCCTGCCAGATATCGAGGTAGGGAGTCAGCGGATAATCGCGCAGCTTCGTTTTCAGCCGGCGCAGCGTTGCGGCATCATCGCGGCTGATCGCGCGGCGGGCCTGTTTGAACCAGCGCCGCTGCTGTTTCAGTTTCTGTTGCCGCTGCGCCAGGGAGAGCTGCGCTGCGGGTTCGGGGATGCGGATTGCTGGCAGGGTGGCGCTCTCGGCGCCGGGCGACTCGCTTAAGTCCGCCGTCGGCAACTGCGGCGCGGGCACGGCGGCCTGCAGGGCGGATGCCCAGCAGAGATAAAACACAGCAATGATTGATATCGGAAGTCGCATCTTCCACCCCGCCCGGGCAGAGCCCCTGCGGCTAGCTTAGTTCACCGTCGGGGCTTTCGCCAGTTTGACGCTCAGGCGTAGTGGTAAAATGCCAACGCTTCGACCGGCTGGCCGTTTTTGAAATGCTCTTCGACGATGCGGTCGATCGCATCCTTGTCGAGATTGCAGTACCAGACGCCTTCCGGATAGACGACCATGATCGGCCCCTGCGCGCAGACGCCGAGACAGCCGGCACGGTTGACGCGCACGGCGTTCGGATCGCCGACGACCAGCCCCGCCTCGATCACCTTGTCCTTCAGATAGTTCAGCAGCGGCATGTTTTCGCCGCAGCTCTTGCCGCAGCACATAATCGCATGGCGTTTGTAGGGCATCATGGTTGGTTTTTGCATCGGTTAATCCTTCCAGGAGATTCTGTTGGCCACGACATCGCCGATAATTACAATCGACGGCGAGCGGGCGGTGACCCGTCCGCTTGCGGCGTCATCGAGCGTTGCCACGCAGGTCTGTTCATCGGCCAGCGTTGCGCGGCGAATGATGGCGAGCGGGGTCTGTTTCGCAAGCCCGGCATCGAGCAGGTGGGCGGCGATATCGGGTAGATTTTTCGCGCCCATGTAGAAGACCAGCACCGGAAACGCCTCGACCAGCGCCTTCCAGTCCATGCGCGACTGCTCGCTCGCCTCGTGCCCGGTCAGGAATGCCAGCGTCGCATTGACCGAGCGATCGGTCACCGGAATGCCGGCCATCGCCGGTGCGGCGATGCCGGATGTGATGCCCGGAATAATGCGGAATGCGATCCCCTCGGCGGCCAGCGCGCGCACCTCCTCGCCGCCGCGTCCGAAGACGAACGGATCGCCCCCTTTCAGCCGCACGACGCGCTTACCCGCCATGGCCAGCCGGATCAGGGTTTCGCAGATATCCTGCTGACTGGCCGAAGCTCGGCCGCCGCGCTTGCCGGCCAGAATCTGCTCGGCCGACGTATCGGCCAGAGCCATCACTTCATCCGAGACCAGCGCATCGTAAACGATCGCATCGCAATCGCCGATCAGCGCCGCCGCCGCCAGCGTCAGCAGCCCGGCCGCGCCGGGCCCGGCCCCGACCAGCGCCACCTCGCCGGCCTGCAGCGGACTATCCAGCCTCATTGTGGCCTCCGAATCGTTTTAATTCATGAATTGTCATGGCCCATACTCTGTCGCCGCTTGCTCGCGTAAACAACAGCTGTGTTATTGATCTTTGCAGTTACAGACAGGGATAACGCCTAAAATCTGGAAGCAGTTTCGGACGGGGCGGAACCTATGCGCGATTCGAGTATCTGCCCCCCCCCCGATTGGATGGCGCGGCAATGCGCGAAGCAAGACCTGATCCCGAAATCTGTTTTGTTGGGCGCTAGCTCATCATGGAGGGTGTAAGAAGTTTTGTGTAAACGGTATTTGCTTACTGCCTCGGCATCCTGT
>CAYSMR010000210.1:0-3302 GCA_964432195.1 uncultured Zetaproteobacteria bacterium
TTGATGAATGAAACAATTATACATATTCCAATTAATGTTAACAGACCCTAAACTGTTGCGAACTCCGGGGACCATCACTCTGCTCAGCTAATATTGGAAGGGAGCATGCGCGGGATACAAAGTGCCAATCCACGGATTGGCGGCATTCTGCCGCTGAACTGACAGCGATCCATCCATGAGCTGCATCATGTCGGTCATCTGCGGAGATGCTGATTGAAGTTAGCCTACAATCAGCCCGGACAGACAATGCGCGCTACTGAATATCCCTATGCAAATTGCAGGAGAGCGATGCTGCTCGCATCGCGCACGAAAGGATGCAGCGGTTCATGGCTGAATCAAGCGCCTGCGTGTTTGATTGATGAACGCCATACGTCTCAATCATCGATACTGACAAATGATGGCAGGCCATCATCCATAGCCTGCGCGGAAACACTGAATGAATCAGCGTTTCCTTGGTGTCAGGCGAGCTGCGGGAGCATCTGGGTTGCCAGTCCCAGCAGCGCGACAACCGAGCCGATAAACAGTACGGCCGGAATCGCAATAATCAGCGCGGCCATGCCGGCTGCCACCTTGCAGCGTGCAATCAACGCCACCCAGACCAGATAGAGATTCCAGATGCCGGCCAGTAATCCGACAACCGGGATTGTGGTCAGTAGCAGCGGCGCCGCAGCATAGGCCGACAGCTGGAATGCATTGGCGCTGGTAATTTTGGTTTTCGCGAAGAACCGGACTGCCCATGAGAGATAGGAGGCCCAGAACTTGGTGCCGATCAGCATGATGCCCCATGTGACTGGCAGCAGGAACAGCAGTGCCATGTCGTGGAACGGTACGCCGATGAATGAGGAGATGAAGACGAGAATCGACAGAAAGAAGATCGAATTGCTGTAGAACGCCGCCGGCGGCATATCGGCGAAAAAGCGTTTCGGCGAAAACAGCACGTCGCGGACCGCAGGTATGAACGACTGCATCGGTTTATTCTTGTCAAAGTATTGCATTGGCTTCCTCCGTTTGGATGCGCAGGCTTGCGTTGAGCGCGGCAAGTTGCAAGCGGCTTGTGCGTGCATCGGCCTGCAGTGCCGGAGAGATCCGGCAGCTGCGATTCGGTGTATCGATTGTCTTGCACGGTGCGTTTCGACCCGGCTGCGCGAAAGCCTTCAATGCGTCGGCGACACTGGTGGACATATGCACCGTCCATCTGGTTGGAGGGGGCGTCATTGTGGATAGCGTCCGGCAAATAACTTGCGGCGGTCTCTGCATAACGTATGATCACTTTTAAATCATGATCGGAGGACATCACGGCAGCCGCCGTAAGTCCTTCCAAATTCCGAAGTTTAGATTTCAATGTTCATTGTGCCTCTTTTTTATAACGTCGCATAATGAAGATTATGTAAAGTTATAGAGGGGAGAGATGGCGGATAGAATTATCAGTAAAGACAACTATTACGATAAGTTATATGCGCTTATGGATGTTTTGCGTAAAGAGTGTCCGTGGGATCGCGAACAGACGATCTCATCGCTGCGTCAATACACGCTTGAAGAGGTTCATGAAGTGATTGAAGCGATCGATCAAGCCGAAGCCACCGGCGACTGGCAGCCGTTGAAGAGCGAACTCGGCGACCTGCTGATCCAGGTCGCCTTCTACGCCCGCATTGCCGAAGAGTCCGGCCAGTTCAATCTTGCTGACGTGGTCGAGTCACTGATCGACAAGATGATTTACCGTCATCCGCATGTGTTCGATCAGGCCCGGCCGGATGACCTGAACGATCAATGGAACCGGCTGAAGGATGCCGAGCATCAACGCGCCAGCCTGATGGATGGCATTCCCCCGCTGCCGGCCCTCAAATATGCGCAGAAGCTGCAGCAGCGCGCGGCCCGTGTCGGCTTTGACTGGCATGAGGCAGCGCAGATCATCGACAAAATGCATGAGGAGTTGGCCGAGTTCGAGCATGAGGTGGTCAACAACGACGACCGGGACAGGCTGGAAGATGAGTTCGGCGATATCCTGTTCACGCTGGCCAATCTTGCCCGTAAAATGGATCTGGATGCGGAGCTCTGCCTGATGCGTACGAACCGGAAGTTCGCCCGCCGCTTCAGACAGATGGAGCAGCTGGCCGCAGATGCCGGCTCGTCGTTGGCGGAGATGGATATCGATGCCCAGGAGCGGCTGTACAGCATTGCAAAACAACAGGACCAACAGGGAGCGGAACATGGATGATCAAACAGTGCAGCAGGAGATGCAGATGCAGGTCACCCCTGAGATTCAGGGCGGTCGCTATGCCAACCAGATGCTTGTCACGCATACGCAGGAGGAGTTCATTCTCGATTTCATCTTTGCATCGCAGCCGGTGCCGGTACTCAATGCGCGCGTCGTAGTCAGTCCGGCGCATGCGAAACGCATCATCGCTGTACTGCAGGATAATATTGCGCGCTATGAGGCGGTTTTTGGTGAAATAGGCAGCAATGAACCGGGCGGCAAGCCCGATCATATCATAGCCAACTGACGCGCTCGGCTGCGGCTGCTTCAGATAAACCTTTACCGGGCCGGCGCTTCGGTGATACTTGCTCCGCAATGAAATGGACAATCTCCAATCAATTGACGATCGGTCGCGTGCTGGCAATTCCGCTGTTCATGGCCCTGTTTCTGGTGCCCGGCGATATCGGACACTGGCTCTCCGGCATTCTGTTCATGATTGCTGCCGCAACGGACTGGCTGGACGGCTACCTGGCGCGCTCGCGCGGCGAGGTGACGCCGTTCGGACGCTTTCTCGATCCGGTTGCCGACAAGCTGCTGGTTGCGGCGGCGCTGGTACTACTGGTCTCGGCAGATATGGCCCCTGCCCTGTTGGCGATCATCATCATCGGACGCGAGATTACGATCGGCGCGCTGCGCGAATGGCTGGCCCAGCGCGCGACGATTGTGCATGTCTCGCTGATCGCGAAGTGGAAGACGGCGATTCAGCTGCTCGCGATTTCGGCATTGCTGCTGCATGTCGATCTGTTTGGCATATCGATGCATGAAATGGGGCTCGTGCTGTTGTGGATTGCTGCCGTGCTGACGCTCTGGTCCGGCTATGAATACATACGCGATGCCTGGCCGGAGCTGATGGCCGGGTTGGAAGAGTAAGACCAATCAGCCGCATGACTGCTGACCGCTGATATTTTGATTGACGACGCCAAAGTGTTCGCTAATCTTCGCCGCGTCCAACAGGTCCCCATCGTCTAGTGGCCTAGGACTCCGCCCTTTCACGGCGGCAACAGGGGTTCGAGTCCCCTTGGGGACGCCATATTAAAAAAGCACTTAC
>CAYSMR010000211.1:0-3290 GCA_964432195.1 uncultured Zetaproteobacteria bacterium
CGACTCGGCAATGACCGGATTGACCTTGCCCGGCATGATCGACGAACCCGGCTGCACGGCCGGCACGCTAATCTCGCCGATGCCGCAGCGCGGCCCCATATTCAGCATGCGCACGTCATTGGCGATCTTGCACAGCGAGACTGCCAGCGTCTTCAGCTGTCCGGAGAGCTCCACAGCCGCATCCTGAGCCGCCTGCGCCTCGAAATGGTTGACCGCCTCATGGAATTTGATGCCGCAGGCGCGCGACAGTTCGGTGGCCATGCGAGTGCCGAATTCCGGATGCGTGTTCAGCCCAGTACCGACCGCCGTGCCCCCCTGCGCCAGCTCGGTGATGCGCGGCAGCGCCGCCTCGACCCGCTTGATACCGAGCTCGATCTGCCGGGCCCAGCCGGAGATCTCCTGTCCCAGCGTCACCGGCGTCGCATCCATCAGATGGGTGCGGCCTATCTTGACCACATCCGCCGTCTCGGCGGCCTTTTTGGCGAGCGCCGCATGCAGATGCCGGAGCGCCGGCAACAGTTCATTGACCAGCAGGTCGCTGGACGCCATATGTATCGCAGTCGGAATCACATCATTGGAGGACTGACCCATATTGACATCATCGTTCGGGTGGACGCGCTCATAGGCATTCAGCCGCGCACAGAGATGGGCAATCACCTCATTGGCATTCATATTCGTCGATGTGCCGGAGCCGGTCTGGAAGATATCGAGCACGAATTCATCGTCCCAGTCGCCGTCCACGACCTGCTGCGCGGCCTTGCGAATCAGTTCGGCCTTCGCCTTCGGCAGCCGTCCCAGATCCTGATTCACTGTCGCCGCGGCCAGCTTGATGCGCCCGAGCGCGCGGATGAACTCACGCGGAAAACGCAGCCCGGAAACCGGGAAATTCTCCACCGCCCGGGCTGTCGATGCGCCGTACAACGCATCGGCCGGCACCTGCATATCTCCCATCGAATCGCTTTCAATCCTGTAATCGCTCATTACTTCTCCCGTCGGACGCAGAGCAGCGTCAAATCATCATCCTGCTTGTCCCGGCCAAACGCAGTCAGCTCGTCGAGCAGCATCTCCGGCAGCAGCGCGACCGGCTCGCCGAGATGCGCGCGCAGCCAGTGGCGCAATCGCTGTTCGCCATACATCTCCGTACCCTGCCGGTTCGATGTCTCGGTGACGCCGTCAGTATAGCAGATCAGTGTATCGCCGGCCTGCAGTTCGGTCCGCTCGACCGCATACTCGACGCCCTTGACCAGCCCGAGCGGCGGCGCCGAGGCCTCCAGCCGCGTCACGCGATCGCCGCTCAACAGCAGCGGCGGGACATGGCCGGCATTGATCCATACCAGCGAATGCGACTCCGGCTGCAGCTTGCCCATGAACAGCGTCACAAAGCGCCCCCCGGTCAGCGTATCGCACAGCGCATCGTTGAGATAGCCGGCGGCCTCTTCAATCGGCCAGTTCAGCGTCGCCAGTCCGCGCAGCATAGCTTGCAGATTGGCCATCGTCAGCGCCGCCGGATAGCCCTTGCCCGATACATCGGCGATCATCAGCCAGACCCGGCCGTCATCGAGCTTGATATAGTCGTAATAGTCACCGCCGACCGAGTAGCAGGTCTGCTGAAATCCCTTCAGATGATAGCACGGGATCGCCGGTTCATAGCTGGGCAGCAGCCCCTGCTGAATCTCGGCAGCAACGGCCAGCGAATCCTTCAGCTCCTCGCGTTCCTGCAGCCCCTGCATCGCCGTATTCAGGCCGCGCGCCAGCTCGCCCAGGTCGTCATCCATCAACACCGGCACCTGCGCGCCGAAATTGCCCTCGACCAGATGCGTCAGCCCGGCCTCCAGCGTTTCGGTCACCTGCTTCAGCGTCCGACTGATATTCCAGACCAGCATCATGCCGGCCGCAATGCTCATCACCAGCAGCACCAGCGCCTGCGAAAGAATGAAATGCTGCTCGTCGCCGCTGCAGTCGAGCACCAGCCAGACATAGACCGACAGGATCAGTGTCGGCAACAGGCCGGTGACCATAAACACCAGCCACGGGCGGTGCGTCGATGAGGTGATCTGCCGGCCGGCGCGACCATCGCCGAGCCGGCCGCTGAACCAGCCCTGCCGGAACAGCGTCAGGCGCAGCCGGGTCGAAAATACGACCGTGATCGACACCGCCAACGCCGGCGCCAGCACGCCGGCGCCGAAACAGAAATTCAGCAGCAGCGCGACAAGCATGCGCCAGCTGAATACATGCCCGCCGGTCACGGCAATCAGTGAAATCACAATCACCAGATAGGCTGCGAAGGCCCAGCCGGCCGCCAGAAAGGCTTGCAGCGCCCGCCACGGAAAGTCCGCCATGTGCGTCTCGATCAGGCGGCGATGCCTGCCGGGCTGATCGGCCCGGGCCAGACAGAGCCTGAGCGGCCGGAAACTCCACCATGCAGCCGCACCGAAACAGATCAGAAACAGCAGCGCATCAATCAGCGACAGCGTTGCCGTTACGCCGATCAGCGGGGCGTTGCCGCTGAAGCGCATCACGATCTGGCCCAGCAGAAAGACCAGCGGCAGCGGCCACAGCGCTGTCAGATAGGAGAGCAGTTGCTTATCGCCTCTGTGCATCACGGCAATGTATCCGCTTCGGCAGACGGAATCACGAAAAACAGAATATTAAGCCTATCGGGAGGACGCAATGCCGATTAATTCGGCGCTTCCCCGCAGGCCATGGACGGCCTGCCAAATCAAACACGCAAGTGATTGATTTGTGAGGAAAGGCAAAACCACGCTTTTGCCTTTCCGGACTGATTACAGGCAGGATGCCTTTAATCAGCATCTCACTTACCGCCCCGGCGCGATTGTTTCCGGCAGCTGATCCAGCATCGCCACGGCCTTGTCGCGACCGACCAGACGCAGCGACCACGCGTCGTCGCCGCCATCCAGCGCAGGCCCGGAATAGGTCACGAAATTGCTGTTCAGATTACTCTCGTCCGTCTGCTCCGGAATCAGCAGCCGGGTCTTGCCGACAAAGCCGGCCAGCCAGGAATCGAGTTTGACATCGTAAATCGCGCAGCGCACGCGGCGGTGCTCGACACTGACATTGCGGAAACCAACCTGTCTGGCCACCAGCGCATAGACCTTGCCATCGTCGTAATTGATGGCCGGGAACCGGATCTCGTCGGCGATCTCGCCGCCGCCATTAAAGATCTGCAGCAGTTGCGGCATTGCGCCCAGATCGCGCAGGTCGCGGTCGCGAATTTTACGTTCCAGATACTCATCCCGACTGCGTTTACGGTAGATCGTTGGCTCTGCCTC
>CAYSMR010000212.1:0-3286 GCA_964432195.1 uncultured Zetaproteobacteria bacterium
AAGATCACCGTCGTCTTGGAACGCGAAATCGAGCCGGTCAGCTTGCGCAGGGCCTGACTCATCAACCGCGCATGCAGCCCCATATGCGAATCGCCCATGTCGCCCTCGAGCTCCGCCTTGGGCGTCAATGCGGCGACCGAATCAACAACAATGATATCGAGCGCGCCGGAGCGAGTCAGCATATCGACAACCTCCAGCGCCTGCTCGCCCGAATCGGGCTGGGAGACCAGCAGATTCTCGACATCGACGCCGAGATTCTGGGCATAGACGGGATCGAGCGCATGCTCGGCATCGACGAACGCTGCCTGCCCGCCGAGCTTCTGCGCTTCGGCGACCGCGTGCAGCGCCATCGTCGTTTTACCGGAGGACTCCGGACCGTAGATCTCGATCACGCGGCCGCGCGGATAGCCGCCGACGCCGAGCGCCGCATCCAGCGCCAGCGAGCCGCTCGGGATCACATCGACGACGACCTTGCTCTGATCACCCAGTCGCATCACCGTGCCCTTGCCGAACTGACGCTCGATCTGGCTTAACGCGGTTTCCAGTGCTTTGGATTTATCTGACATGTATTCCCCTTGCTCCCGTCGCTTCGGTCGGGAGTCTGTATAGTAATGCCCGTCGGGTATAGTAATGCCCACCGGGTATAGTAATGCCCGTCGGGCCGTGACGGCTTCAGCCGCCGAAATCAAATGTTTCCAGCCGCCGGTACTGCGGCCCTTCCGGCCGGAGTATCGACTGGAACAGCGCGAAGCGCTCCGCCGACCAGCGGTATGGCGGCGGCTGCAACAGGCTCGCATCCACCGGCAGCTCCGCCTGCGCCTCGCCCCTGCTCCGGGCCAGCGTGATATGCAGATGAAACCGCGCCGCGCCGCTGCGCTGCTGGCGAACGGTAGCATGGCCGGCCCGTCGGCAACAACGGGCAAGACGTTTCAGCTGCGGCCGCTCGCTGCAATCGCGAACGCCGGTCCAAAACACGCGCGCCCGGAACGGGCCGGGAAACAGGCCGCAATCGTCCAGCTGCAGATCCGGCGGTGCGGCCTGCCCGGCGCACTCACACAAGCGCTCGGCCAGATCATCCACAACGCTCCCGCGCACATCGCCGTAAAAGGCCAGCGTCAGATGCCATGTCGCGGGCCGCGTCAATCGCCACTGATCAGCGGGCAGCAATGCGGCAACCTCCGGCTGCCATGACGACAACGATTCAAGCACCGCATCCGGCAGCTCTATCGCGGTAAACAGGCGCATGCGATAAGCATAACGCACCGGCGCAGCAAAAGAAAAGGAACGCCTGTAAAAAGCGTTCCTTTCCCGCTTGGTTCAATTCAGGAGTTGCTGATTTATTACCGTCCCGGCAAAACCGCGGTTTTGCCATCGCTTACCCATCAGTCGCGCAAGCGACTTATGGGCAGGCTATCCATGGCCTGTGAAACATTAAATCAATCAGCGCTTCCTTCAGTGACTCCGCTCAGGCGGGGCGCCGCCTGCAAAACGGATATACTCAGAAATCGGGGCTGAGCCACTCCGGAATATCATAGGCCACACCGTTGATCGTCGCATGCAGTACCGCCTCGCTGTTATCGCTCATATAGTGAGTTTCGTTCATCGCTCTGCTCCTTGACTGATAAGCCTGTTTTGTTATGGACGCCGCGCATCCGGGAATGGCCGCGTCACGGCGGCGCGTCGCCGCCGTTCAAATCTGTCGACTGGTTGTTTTAAGTAAGGAGATGCTGATTAAAGGCATCCTGCCTGTAATCAGCCCGTCCATAGCCTGCGCGGAAATGCTGAATAAATCAGCACTTCCTTAAATACTCACCTGGAAGGAGGCGTAGAAGCACTGGCTCGCGGTATCCTCGCAGGAGGAGATGCCGGCCAGTTCATTCGAGGAGATCTGGCAGCTTGCCGCCAGCGCAGCCATCTCTTTTTCATGCTTCATTTTGTTCATCGCAATCTTGTTCATCATACTGTTCAGAAAGCTCATAATTATCTCCTTGATGAGTGTTCGTCACATCTTGTGACATCTCACAGGGCGAATATTAAAGCGAAAAGATCAGGCGTATGTGAGTCGCATCACAAACAGAAAAAACAGTTCATTCGGCCATCGCATCGGCGATCGCGCGGCTCATCTCGCCGATATCCAGCGGCTTGTTCAGCATCCGCTGCCCCTGCGGCATCAGCTCGCAGGTCATATCGTGATCGCGATCGTAACCGCTGACAAAAATGATCCGCGCATGCTCGTTAACGGCCCAGATCCGGTTGGCCGCCACCGCGCCGCCGAGTACCGGCATCACGACATCCATCAACACCAGCCTAATCTGATCCGAGCGCTCGCAGTAGATGCGTACCGCCTCCAGCCCATTGCCGGCAGTCACAACCGTATATCCCAGATCACGCAGCAGCGCAGCATTGCTCTCCAGCAGTTCGCGATTGTCATCGACCAGCAGAATCAACTCGCCGTTGCCGCGTACCACCTGCGTCGCCGAATCCTGCGCATCGACATCCGGCGTGCGACAGAGCGGAAAATAGAGCGCGAAGCAGGCTCCCACGCCCGGCCGGCTGCTGACATCGATAACCCCCCCGTGGGTCTGCATCGCGCCATAAATCATTGCCAGACCGAGGCCGGTCCCCTTGCCGGCCGGCTTGGTCGTGAAAAACGGTTCAAAAATATGAGCCAGCTGCCCTGTCGCGATACCGGCGCCGGTATCGGCCACCGACAGCTCGGCGTAATCGCGCGCCGAAGCTTCCGGATGCGCAGCCAGAAAGGCCGCATCGGCACGCACCCGACGCAGCGTCACCCGAATCACCGGCTGCGCTCTGCCAGCCAGCGCATCGCGCGCGTTATTCATCAGATTCATCAGCATCTGCTGGACCTGAGTCGCATTGCCTTCGATCAAGAGTTGATCGCGGCAAAAATCCTGCTCGCAGCGGATATGTTCGGCAATCGAAACCGTCGCCAGCTTATAGGCCTCATGCAGAAACAGACGCAGATCGAAGCGCTTCATTTCGACATCATCCTTGCGCGCAAAGGTCAGTAGCTGCTGGATCATATCGGCCGCATGCATTGCCAGCTCGCCAATCGTCTTCAACCGCCGTTTGCCATCCTCCGAATCCACATGCCGCTGCAGAAGATAGAGATTGGCCGTGATGCCGGAAAGCATATTATTGAAATCGTGGGCGATGCCGCCAACCAGCGTGCCGACCGCTTCCATACGCTGGGCATGCTCGAATTTCTTTTCACTGTTGCGCATCGAGGCCAGTGCCTTATCCTTCTCCAGCACCTCCTCGCTCA
>CAYSMR010000213.1:0-3264 GCA_964432195.1 uncultured Zetaproteobacteria bacterium
GCATGAATGTGATCAACGGCGGCTCGCATGCCGACAACAGCATCGATTTTCAGGAGTACATGATTGCGCCGGTCGGCGCGTCATCGTTTGCGCAGGCGCTGGATATGGGCGCGGAGGTGTTCCATGCGCTCAAATCGGTGCTCAAGGCCGGCGGCCATGTGACGGCGGTGGGCGACGAGGGCGGTTTCGCGCCGAACCTCGGCTCTAATGAAGAGGGAATCACGGTGATCCTCGAGGCGATCGAGCAGGCCGGGCTGAAGGCCGGCGACGAGGTTGCGATCGCATCCGACATGGCGGCATCCGAATTCTATCACGACGGCGCCTATGTGCTGGCTGGCGAGGGCAATCGCACCCTCGATGCGGCCGGCATGGTCGATCTGATCGACTCGCTCTGCGCGCAGTATCCGATTATCTCGGTCGAGGACGGTCTCGACGAAGGCGACTGGGAGGGCTGGAAGCTGCTGACCGATCAGGTCGGTTCGAAGGTGCAGCTGGTCGGCGACGATCTGTTCGTCACCAATCCCGAGATCCTCAAGCAGGGCATCGATACTGGCGTGGCCAATGCGCTGCTGGTGAAGGTGAACCAGATCGGTACGCTCAGCGAAACGATCGCGGCCGTGAACATGGCCCATGATGCAGGCTATCGCTGCATGATGAGTCACCGTTCGGGCGAAACCGAGGATGCGACGATTGCCGATCTGGCGGTCGCGATGGCGACCGGCCAGATCAAGTCCGGTTCGGCGTCGCGCTCGGATCGCATGGCCAAATACAATCAGCTGCTGCGCATTGAAGAGGAGCTGGGCGCAGCCGCCCGTTATGCCGGGCGCAGCGCCTTCTCCCGGGCCTAAACGCGCGACGGCGGCGCGGCGATGAGCCGTCTGGGGCCGTGGCTGCTGTGGACGGTCGGCGGCCTCTGGATCGCCTATATGCTCTGGAGTCTGATTTTTTCCGAGCATGGCTACCTGGTCTACCGGGAAGAGGCAGCCGCGGTGCAGCAGTTGCGCGATGAGCTGGCGGCGCTGAAGGATGAGCGCGAGCGGCTGGCCCGCGAGGTGCTGCGCCTGCGCGATGATCCGGCCGCGCTTGAGGAGCTGATCCACCGCGAGCTCGGCTATGTCCATCCCGACGAGTATATGGTGATCATGCCCGAGCGCGCTGCCGCCACGGGCCACGGAGCAAAATAGTGTTGGATACGATAATAGAGACAGATTGCTGCAAACGCTGTTGCGCGCCGGTGAAAGTATGATTGTGACCCGCTTTGCGCCGTCGCCGACCGGCCTGCTACATCTGGGCAATGTGCGCACCGCGTTGCTGAACTGGCTCTATGCGCGCAAGCACGGCGGCCGCTTTCTGCTGCGTTTCGAGGATACCGACCGCGATCGTTCCGAGCAGCAGTATATCGATGCGATCCGGAGCGATCTTGCCTGGCTGGGGCTGGACTGGGACGGTCCGCCGCGCTTTCAGTCCGAACACGCGGCCTCGCATCGCGAGGTGCTGGAGCAGCTGGCCGGGCGCGGCCTGGCCTACCGCTGTTTCTGTACCGAAACGCAGCTGAATCTGGATCGCAAGCTGGCCGCTGCGCGCGGCCTGCCGCCGCGTTATAGCGGGCGCTGTCGCGATCTCGATGCGGCAGCAGCGGCGCGCCGGGCTGAATCGGAGCCGTTTGTCTGGCGGCTGCGCGTGCATGCTGATGACGGCGCCGTGGAGGTGCAGGATCTGCTGCGCGGGCCGGTCAGCTTCGCGCTACGCGATCTCGATGATCCGGTTGTCGTACGTTCCGACGGTTCATTCACATTTCTGCTGCCCAATGCCGTTGATGATGCGTTCGATGGCATTACCGATGCGCTGCGCGGCGATGATCACCTGACCAATTCGGCCTATCAGGTCTGGCTGCTGCAGCATCTGAGCTACCGCCCGCCGCGTTATCTGCATCACGGCCTGTTGCTGGGCCGCGACGGAGCCAAGCTATCCAAGCGCAGCGGCAGCCACAGCGTGGCCGAACTGCGCGCGGCCGGTCTGCTGCCCGGCGCGCTGGTTCAGGCGATGGCCCGGCTCGGTCACCCGAACATGCCGGAGGATGCGCTGGATGCGGCGGCGCTGGCGAACCATTTCCAGCCCGAACAGGTGTCGACCGGATCGGTGCGCTGGTCCGATGAGGAGATGTGGCGCTGGCATGCGCGCCTGCTGCATGAACTCGATGCGGTCGCGCTGCTGCCGCTGATCCGACCCTGTCTGCCGGTGGCGTCCGAGGAGCGGCTGCTGGCCTGCGCGGCGCTGATCGGGCGCAATATCGAGCGGGCGGAAGATGCGGCGCACTACCGCCTGCTGCTGGATGCGGACGCCGGTCTGGATGAGGATGCACGCGCGGCTGTGACTGCGGCCGGCGCGGATTTCTACTGCGCTGCGCTGCAGACTTGGCAGGCGCTGGATGAGCCGGACTGGAAACAGTGGACGGCTGCGGTGAAGGAGCGCACCGGCTGCAAGGGGCGCGCACTGTTCATGCCGTTGCGCGCAGCACTCAGCGGCGCGCTGCACGGCCCGGAGATGTCGGCTGTCGTAACCTTTCTCGGCCGCGATGGCGTGACGGAGAGGATCAGGGCTGCTCTGGCCGCCTGTGATGGGGAGGAGTCATGAGTCTGTATCTGTATAATTCACTGACGCGTCGGAAGGAGCTGTTCGAGCCGCTGCAGTCGGGGCGCGTCGGCATGTATGTCTGCGGCGTGACCGTCTACGACTACTGCCATGTCGGCCATGCGCGTGTCATGGTCGTGTTCGATATCGTCAATCGCTGGCTGCACTGGCTCGGTTACGATGTCGATTATGTGCGCAATTTCACCGATGTCGATGACAAGATCATTCAGCGCGCGGCCGAACGCGGCATCGGCATCGATGCGCTGACCGACGAGATGATCGCGGCCTTCTACGAGGATATCGACAGCCTCGGCTGCCTGCACCCGACGCACGAGCCGCGCGCAACGGCGCATATGCCGGAGATGATTGCGATGATCGAGTCGCTGATGCGGCAGGGCAAGGCTTATGTCGCAGATTCGGGCGATGTGCTCTATGCGGTGCGCACGTTCGACGAGTATGGCCGGCTGTCGGGCAGGAATATTGATGATCTGGAGGCCGGCAGCCGCGTCGATATCGACAGCAGCAAGCGCGATCCGCTCGACTTTGTACTGTGGAAGATGGCCAAGCCGGGCGAGCCGGCCTGGGATTCGCCGTGGGGCGCAGGCAGGCCGGGCTGGCATATCGAATGTTCGG
>CAYSMR010000214.1:0-3248 GCA_964432195.1 uncultured Zetaproteobacteria bacterium
CGCTGCCTGCCATTGCCGCCGTTGGCGGCATGCTGGCGCCGGCGCTGATCTATCTGGTCTTTAACGGCGACCACCCGGTTGCGCTGAACGGCTGGGCCATTCCGACCGCGACCGATATCGCATTTGCGCTCGGCATCCTGTCGCTGCTGGGCAGCCGCGTGCCGGTCTCGTTGAAAATCTTTCTGATGGCGCTGGCTATTATTGATGACCTGGGCGCGATTGTGATTATCGCGCTGTTCTACACGACCGATCTGTCGACGGTTTCGATTATCGTGGCCGGGCTCTCTCTGGCTGCGCTGATTGCGCTGAATCTGTTCGGCGTGACCAGAAAGGCGGCCTATTTTCTGATTGGCATCGTGCTGTGGATCAGCGTGCTGAAGTCGGGTGTGCATGCAACGCTGGCCGGCGTGGCGCTGGCATTCACGATCCCGCTGGCCGGTGCGGATGAGCAGGGGCGTTCCGTGTCGTCGCTGAAAGAGATCGAGCATGCGCTCCATTTCTGGGTGGCATTTTTTATCCTGCCGTTGTTCGCATTTGTTAATGCCGGTGTCGATATCAGGGAGATTTCGATGGCCCAGATGGCTGGTCCGGTGCCGATGGGCATTCTGCTGGGGCTGTTTGTCGGCAAGCAGCTCGGTGTGTTCGGCTTCAGCTGGATCGCGATCCGCCTCGGCCTGGCACAGTTGCCGGAGGGCAGTAACTGGCGACAGCTTTATGGCGTATCGGTACTGACCGGGATCGGATTTACGATGAGTCTGTTTATTGTGTCGCTGGCATTTGAGGATGACAGTCTGTTTGATTATACCGACAAACTGGCGATTCTCTCTGCATCATTGCTGTCGGGTGTTATCGGCTATCTGTTGCTTCGCGCAGGCGCTCGCCGCGGATAGACTGCTGCTCCGGAGAGGGTGGTCGATGATCCCCAGGACTGCTTCGGGATTCCGAGAACAAGTGCGCAGCAGCGATCGCTTAATTCATAGAACAACCGAACGTGTGACCCGTGAAGGGGGGCAGTCTTGAGTAGCTGAGGTGAGTCGCTATCCCTGATTGAGCGGAATCCGGGAGTAAATCCGCAGCTCCTTCGGTGACAATGTCACTGAAACCGTGATCGGCTACGCCTAGCATGCCTCCTGATTCATCGATAAGGAGGTGTGATATGAAAGCAAATGTTGGTGGTATGGACCGGGTGATCCGGGTTGTCGGCGGGCTTGCGCTATTGGCGGCCGGAGCGATGGACATGATTGCCGCGCCGTGGGGTCTGATTGCGATCGGAGCCGGCGCTATATTCGTGCTGACGGCCGTAATCAGCTTCTGCCCACTCTATGCGCTGATCGGTATCAGGACCTGCACGCGCAAATAAATACTTTACTTATTATATTAGAGTATAATAATACGCTGCATTGTTATGCAGTGGTGCATGCGGCAGAGGGCCATAGTAACAGCCCTCGGACAGAAGAGAGGAGCATACTATGGCACATGTAGTGATAATCGGGGCTGGCATCGGCGGCATGCCTGCGGCGTATGAGATGAAGGATGCGCTGAAGAAGCTGGGTGGCGGGCATGAGGTGACGGTGGTGTCGAATGTGGACTATTTCCACTTCACGCCGTCGAATCCGTGGGTTGCGGTCGGCTGGCGGGACAAGGAGCAGATCAGCTTCCAGTGCTCGCCGTATCTGAACAAGAAGGGGATCAACTTTCTCTCCTGCGGCGTGGATGAGATTCTGGCGGACGAGAGCCGGTTGCGTCTGGGCAACGGTCAGTATCTGGATTACGACTACCTGATCGTCGCGACCGGCCCGCGTCTGGCCTTCGAGCTGGTGCCGGGCATGGGCCCTGAGGGTCATACCCACTCGATCTGTCATGTTGATCATGCGGTAGAGGCGTACAACGCGTTTGAAGAGTTCTGCAAGAACCCGGGTCCGATTGTGGTGGGGGCAGTGCAGGGCGTTTCCTGTTACGGGCCGGCTTATGAGTATGCCTGCATTCTGGATACCGAGCTGCGTCGCCGCAAAATCCGCGACAAGGTGCCGATGACATTTATCACGCCGGAGCCGTATATCGGTCACCTAGGGCTGGGCGGCGTTGAGGACTCCAAGGGTCTGCTGGAGTCGGAGCTCAGGAAGCGCGACATCAAGTTTATCACCAATTGCAAGACGACGGCGGTGCATGAGCACACGCTCGATTACGAAGAGGTGGATCGTCACGGCGAGGTGATCGCATCGGGTACGCTGGATCACAAGTTTGCGATGCTTATGCCGCCGTTCCGCGGCGTGGGCCCTGTGGCGAACTGCGAGGGTTTGGTCAATCCGATGGGCTTTGTGACGATCAACGAGTATCAGCAGAACCCGAACTTCAAGAATATCTACGGCACTGGCGTGATTGTTGCGATTCCGCCGGTCGAGGCGACGCCGCTGCCGGTGGGCACGCCGAAGACCGGCTTCATGATCGAGTCGATGACGACGGCGATCGTGCACAACATCGTGCATGATCTGAAGGGTGAAGAGCCGGAGGCGTGCGGCACCTGGGGCGCGATCTGTCTGGCGGACTTCGGCGACGGTGGCGTTGCGCTGGTGGCTTACCCGCAGATTCCGCCGCGCAACAAGGTATGGGCGAAGGGCGGCGGCTGGGTACATGTGGCCAAGGTCGGGTTTGAGAAGTATTTCATGCGCAAGATGAAGACCGGCAATTCCGAACCGTTCATGGAGAAGGCGTTCCTCAAACGGATGGGGATCGAACGGCTGAAATGATATGCTTGCTACGCAGGCTGAAGTAGTCCGGCCCGGAGCCGCTGCAGCCTGCGTACTGCTCGTGATATAAAAGGAGATTCAGATGTCTGATTATAAACAGTATACCAATGAGCTGTCGGCGACGATAGGCGGCATCCGCAAGGATATTCCGGATGTGATGAAGGGCTTTTCGGCGATGGCCGGCGCGGCGCTGGAGGATGGCGCGTTGAGCAAGAAAACCAAGGAGCTGATTGCGCTGGCCATCGGCGTGGCCGGTCACTGCAAGGGGTGCATCGGTTTTCATGTCAAGGCGCTGATTGCGCTGGGCGTGACGCGCGAGGAGCTGGTCGAAACGCTGGGTATGGCAATCTATATGGGCGGCGGTCCGTCGCTGATGTATGCCGCCGAGGCGATGCAGGCCTATGAGGAGTTTTCGGCTTCATGATGCGCGTTGCGTCATGGCTGCACTGCCCGTCGATGACGATGCTGATTGCGGCCGCGCTGCTGCTCGGCGTCATGCCG
>CAYSMR010000215.1:0-3241 GCA_964432195.1 uncultured Zetaproteobacteria bacterium
GGTCCTTGAGGTTGCACCCGTGCGGCATGGTGATCGTCAGCGGCAGTGTCCTCCCCCAGCGGGCGCTCCCTTTGGGGTGAAACTTGATGACGATCTTGGCCTGCGTCACCACCCAGCCGGTGCGCAGTGGCGACGTGGCCCCGAATTCTTCCTCGGCCATCTGCCAGATCGTGGCGTCCTCCTTGGCCAGGCATTCGAGAACCACCCGCCTTGTCACCTTGTCGAGCGGCATCAGGCGCAGCTGGCGCACTTCGACGTGTTCGATCCCGTCCTCGATGTCGGTCGGAAAATCGAAGGGGGCCAAGAGCACCGAGAGGTCAAACCGATGAAAGGGGACCTTGTCGCCGCCAAATTCAAACCCGAGCAGATCGCGCGTGAGGGATTTTGCCATCTGCGCCCGACTTTCCCGATCCCTGGCGACAACCTCGATGACACCAGTGTCGGGTTCATAGGTCATCGCCGCCTCGAACACCGGCCGATAGGCCCGGCGCACCAGCCTGCCCGCATCGAAGGCCAGCAGCGAATCCGGCAGCCCCTCGCGATACACGACGACCTGGATCAGGCGACAATCCTCGCCATCGAAGGTCGGTCGCACCCGCTCGAACACATCCACGTGGATGTTCTGCGTTCCAAACTGCTGACGCAGCGCATCCCTGAACGCATCCAGGGAAAGAGTATCCTTCTGGACAGTACAGCCGGCCCTGCCCTGAAATCCGTCCCAGCTCCGACCACGCCGCCGCTCGTCGGTGAAGCGGACCTCTTCAGCCCTTTGGAACGCGTCGTGGCGATTGAGGAACATCCACAGCGCCCGGTCATGACCATTCGCGAGCTGTTCGAGATGGTCGCGATCCTTGGTGACGCTGAACAGCGCCACCTGCCCCGCATCATCGGCCATCTTGCTGACGCGCTCGGCATCGGCCACGACCTGTGCCCTTGCGGTGTCGTCCATGTTATCAACCGCCTGCAGGAGCGGCTCGATGATGGCTGGCTCGGGCTCATCCCAGTTGACCGGCGTCGGCAGGGTGATGCCCGTGGTGTTGAAATAGTCCCGCAGAGATCCAGCGGGTGTGTTGCGGATGAAGGTCTTGACCGACGCCATACTGCTCTCCTCTCGGCTGATTCCGTTTTTCGGCTGATCTGCTAATCAGCGTATTTAGGGAGATCGCCAAGTCAACCGAAAAGTTACGCATATCCGCGAATTTGCGGATTGACGCGGTTGCTAGTGGAAAAGCGACTGCTGGCCGATTCGTGTCGTGAGCAATCCCAGCTTCAGGAGACGGATGCGGGCTGCTTCAGCCGATACCGCGAAGCACTCCTTTACCAGCCTGACCAGTTCGCCCGCATGTTCAGACTCGTGGTGGACGTCGGCGTGAAGCCCGCGCGGCCCGCAATAATTGGACACAACCCGCCGGACATATGTCGCCGGCATAAGAATCGCGCCGCTGACATAGCCGGCCTGCCATTCCATCCAGTCGACCTTTGAAGCGTTGAGGATGTCGTCCCGCTTCGAGATCACCTTGTTCTCATCCAGGCCGCGCTCGAAAAGACCCCCGCTGGCGAACTTTTCTGCCCAGAGGTGGCCGTGGAACTTCACATGTCCGAACTCGTGGGTCAGCGTGGTCCGGAACCGGTTCTCTCGTCGGGCATCGTTTGAAAGGCGCTCTGAAATCGAAACCTTGGGCCCGCGGTCGGGGAAAAATTCGGTCACCCCCTCGACGTCGGGTCCGTATTTCGACAGGTCCGCATACGGGTCGAGATCGGCGTCATGCTGCTCGATCAGCACTGTGAGATCGTCGGTTTCTATGGGGAAACACACCTTGCCGTGGCGCGCTTCCAGCAGCTTGCGCACGATCCGCTCGCACTCCGAATCCAATTCCTTTTCCGCATAATAAAGGCGCAGAAAAAAGCGTCCCGTGTCGTCTGGGATCATCCTCAATGTTTGGCGGCCTTCCTACTTTTTGAGCGTCTTTCTGAAATTGGCAAAGGCCGCCACGACCTTGTCGGGATCGGTCGCCTGGGACCGCAGATCGTCGGGGAGCCTGCCGGCAAGTGCGAACAGGTAGTCTTCAGGAATGTTCAGGATGCTCGCGAACTGCCCGATCAGATGCCCCGAGGTCGGGTTCCTGCGGTCGTGCTCGATGTCGTTCAGGTACTGGGGTGAAATCGACCCGCTGCCGTCTTCCTTCTGCACCCTGGCCGCCAGTTCCTTCTGGCTCATGCCAAGATCCTTGCGCGCCTTGGAGATCGCGTGACCGAATGTCATTGCTTCAGGGGGCATCTCAGCTCCAACTCTCCATGCCAATCCGCTTGTTCGCGGATATGCGAATTGTTATGCATAAATGCGGAGGGAAGCAACTTCGGCATGAATCAACCTTCCGCTGTATGAGTGCGCAGGGGGGACAATGAGCTGCAGAGTAGCGGACTTTCTGCTCAGCACACACAGGCGATCAGCAGATGCGCCACCGTTCATCGGCTTGCTGCCATTGGACGATGGAGCACGCAGGCGTGCACTTGAAGGCGCACGCCAGTATCTGGGCGGACGGGCGAACCGGCTTCAATCGTTCTTTCGCCAATTTCCCAATCTGGCAATATGGCTAGTCACTCACTCGCTTAGTGAGGGATATGGAGATGATGGGTACGCTGTCTACCCACACATCGAGGAC
The DNA here is from genome assembly GCA_964432195.1 of uncultured Zetaproteobacteria bacterium. Lineage (GTDB taxonomy): Bacteria > Pseudomonadota > Zetaproteobacteria > Mariprofundales > Mariprofundaceae > Mariprofundus. The sequence goes on from CAYSMR010000215.1 coordinate 2,664, forward strand.
ACGCTTCGCGTACCGCTGGATAATCAGCACCAGCGCAAGGTCCTGTTTCACGCGTTTTGCGGTGCCTGCAACCGGTTCGGCTTGCCCACGCGCGGCTTCGACCGTGATGTCGACGTTTACCTTCTCCATGCTGGCGTGAGCCACGCGCAGCTTCCACATTTGATCGACGCATTCGTGAGACAGGAAGCGGCCTTCGGGCCACCGCCTGTCGAGTCGACTGTACTGCTTAACCGTTGGGAAGACGACGCCCTGTATTTTCTGCCGCCAGCCGTGAACGTGCTTCGCCGGGCGATCCTTTGGGATGAAACTGCCTGGCATGCCGCCCTTTTCGTACGAATTCGCCAGGATCCAGAAGGCTTCGTCCCCGCCATCGAATTCGAGAAACATTTCAAGGAAGTCCTCGACCAGCGACTGAAAGAGCCCCGGCCACCGGCAAGTCGCGGGGGACTCCCCCAGCCGCGGCTCCTCTGGCAGCCAGGTGGGCTTGCACTGCGATTGCCTCGAAGCGAGGGGCGAATTCGCCTCTGGCTCGATGGTGCGCAGCGGCCGCTAAGGCTGCGCGGAGGTGAAGATTGGAT
>CAYSMR010000216.1:0-3228 GCA_964432195.1 uncultured Zetaproteobacteria bacterium
GCGCTTGCATCGCGACCGGAAATCGGGCCGAATCGCCCCATGTTATGTCGCCTCTTTCTCGACCGGGAACTGCACGTCGGCAGCAGCATTGCGCTGCCGGACGATCTCGGCCACTACCTGCGCAATGTCATGCGCCTGGCCGCCGGAGACCCGGTCGTGCTGTTCAACGGCTGCGGCGGCGAATTCCGCTGCCAGATCGAACAGCTGGCCCGCCGCGACGCTGCCGTATACATCGAGTCCTTCAGCGATGTCAGCCGCGAGATGGGCTGCCGGGCGCATATCGTGCAGGCCGCCTGCCGCAGCGAGAAGATCGAAACCGTGCTGCAGAAGGGCACCGAGACCGGCGCGGCCGCTTTCACCATCGTGCGCAGCGAGCGTTCATCGCTGAAACTGGACGGTGCAAAACTGCAGAAGCGGCTGCAGCGCTGGCAGAAGATTGTCATCGAGGCCGCCGAACAGAGCGGCCGCACCCGCATTCCGCCCCTCCGCTGGCACAATCACCTAGCCGATATCCGCCCCGACGGCGCAAGCTTTGCGCTGCACCCGGAGACAACAACCAGCTGGCCGGAGCAGCGCGAGCGCATCCGCCGCGCCGATGATGTGACGCTCGCCGTCGGGCCGGAGGGCGGCTGGAGCCGGCGCGATATCGACACGCTGACCGACAACGGCTTTGAAACGCTCTGTTTCGGCCCGCGCGTCATGCGCACCGAAACCGCAGCGCCGGCGCTGCTGGCCGCGATTCAGGCAATCCGCAACGACTGATGCGCCACGGCAGGCGACAAAAACGAAAAAGAGATATTCCATTCCCGAAAAGCGCTGCTACAATGCGCTGCCTTCGCAAGTAGAACACAGCGCCGATGTAGCTCAGTTGGTAGAGCATCTCACTCGTAATGAGAAGGTCTCCGGTTCGATTCCGGACATCGGCTCCACTTTCCCCCTCCTCCCTTGTAATCAGAGCCTGCTCCGCCAAAACGTCCAGATGACGCCCCGATGCATGAGACCGACGACAATACAAGTTGCAAGCAACCCGGACACAACTGTTTTCTTGAGCAGTTCCTGAACCGACATCTGAATTGTGGGCGTGATCCGGTTTAGGCGGGTTATGAACTCCTAGTCTCGGTTTCGCCGTGCATCATGCACTGAATAACGGATCGGAAGCGATCGAAATCCACCGGTTTGTGCAGCACGTCGCATAGCCGGTTGAACTGTTCATGGGCCAGCAGGTTGACATGACTGTAGCCGGTGACAAAGACGATCGGCTGTTCCGGGTTGCTCTCGCGGATCTTCAATGCCGCTTCCGCGCCGCTCATGCGCGGCATCATCACATCGAATACGGCCAGCGCAATTTCGTCGCGACAGTTCCGATAGTGGCCAAGCGCCTCGCGCCCGTCGCGGACCACGATCACCCTATAGCCCAGGCTTTCGAGAAACTCGCCGGTCACCTCCAGCAGCAGCTCGTCATCATCGGCCAGCAGAATCGTTGCGGCGCGCTCCCCTGGCGACCGGCTCATGTCGGCAACTCCGCACGCTCCGTTTCATCAAGCGCATACATGAAGCCGCGCATCTTCAGCGCGCCGTCGGCCTGCATCAACACCGATATATGCACCTGCACCGTCGCTGGCGATCATACGACAGCGGAACTGATCCTCCGCCCCGCTCTCGGCCGCCGCAGCGCAGCGATGCAACACGGCGGTGTGATCCCCGGCGTGCATCCGCGCCGCCTAGGTCGCCATATTGACCCATGAATCGACCGGATAGCCGAGATCCTGCTCGATCTGCTTGCCGACATAGCTGAAACAGCCGGTGCGCATATCCAGCGACCAGGGCATGGCATGACTCAGTTCGACCAGCGCCTGAAAACGCTGCTCGCTCTGGTGCAGCCGCCGCTAGGGCTGCTTCTGTTCGGTGATCTCGTGCATCACCGCATAGATCGTACGCACCTGCCCGTCGCTGCTGATCGGCAGAAAACTGGTAAACAGATCCACAACCAGTCCGGACGGGCAGCGGATCTGCAGCTCCGCATGCGCCGAATCCCCGTAACCGATCTGCTCGATCAGCTCCTGCGCCCGCTCGGCATCGCGGGCATGGATCAGCTGCCGGAAATTACTGCGCATCAGCGCCTCCCGGTCATAGCCGGTCAGCTTCAGCGCGGCCGGATTGGAATCGGTGATGCGGCCGTCCGCATCGAAGGCACCGCATTCGGATTATCCCGCAGAAACGCGGCATGACGATGGCTGACCTCGTCGAGCTGCTTCTCGCGCTCCTCAATCACCCGCTTCAGATAGGCGACATAACCGGCCTCCATGCATGAGGTCAGGTCGGTCTGTGAAATCAGCCCGGCCAGCCGCCCCTGATGATCGACAATCACCATATGCCGCAGCCGCTCCTCGCGCATCAGCTTATTGGCCTCCGGCACATAGCAGCTGTCGCTCATCGTGCGCACCGGACTGCTCATCACCGCGCGCACCGTAACGCCGTCAACAGACACGCTCTGATCGCAATACCTGACGATATCCCGCTCGGTGATGATGCCGACCGGCCGCCACTGCTCCTCGACGACAATGCAGCTGATGCGGTGGCGATACATCAGGTCGATCGCCAGCCGCAGCGCATCGTCCGGGCGCACCCGGGTCAGCTTGCGGCTCATCATCGACGCGATCTGTTTCAGGTCGACAAAATACTCCAGCCCCATCCCGTCGAGCATGTCGGTCAGCGTGACAACGCCGGCCAGCATCCCCTCGGCATCGGCGACGACCAGATGGCGGAAATGCTTTTCGGTCAGGATCGAATAAGCCTCGAACAGCAACAGCGACGCGCTGACCGTCGTCACCGGCGCCGTCATCACGCTGGCCACGCGCGTATGGGCCAGATCGAGATTGTCGTGAATAAAGCGCACCGCATCGCGTTCGGTCAGCAGGCCGACGGCGCGCCCCTACTGCTCGACAACCAACATGCTGATCCGCCGGGCATGGAAACAGTGGAACGCATCGCTGAGCAACGCGTCCGGCGCAATTGTAATCACTTGCGCTGTCATGATATCGCGAACGGTTCTGGCCACGCAACTCACCCCCCCCCCCACGATCTTCGATTGCCCAAGTATGATGCGCCGATCACAGGAGTTCATTGTATATTTATCAACAAATCAAGGATTTTCCCTGCCAATTTGACATGACAGATCACTGCTGTCCGGTTAAGCATCGATCAGTGCCAACTGTAGTAAATTCATAA
>CAYSMR010000217.1:0-3221 GCA_964432195.1 uncultured Zetaproteobacteria bacterium
GCAATACGCCATCGACCATGTTGAGTACGCGTTCGACTTAGCCGCCGAAATCGGCATGGCCGGGGGTGTCGATGATATTGATATGGGTATCGCCATAGCGGATGGCCGTGTTTTTGGCGGTGATGGTAATGCCGCGCTCTTTTTCGAGGTCATTGGAGTCCATCACGCAGGTTTCGATATCGGCGCGGGCGTCGAAAGTGCCGGACTGCTTGAGCAGTTCATCGACCAGTGTCGTTTTGCCATGGTCAACGTGGGCGATGATGGCGATATTGCGCAATTTGCGGGACATATAAGTTACCTCGATTCTAAAGTGGGCGCGCATGGTAGCGCCTCACCGCCGATATGAAAGGAATATCATCGGCCTGCGATGCGCACGCTGTTCGTGTCGATGCGATTGACGCTGTCCATTTCGGCGAATGCTGCTTTAATTGCGCCTGTTTCAAATTTGTAAAAGGACGAGGAAGTAATGAGCGATAACGCAACCAATAACGTGGCCGATACGCCGCAGTTCAGCCTGCAGAAAATGTACGTCAAAGATCTCTCGTTCGAGAATCCGAACGCGCCGCAGGTGTTTGTAACGCCGGCCGAGGAGCCGACAGTCGAGATGAATATCCGCGTCAATAATGCGAAGGTCGACGACGAGCACTGGGAGGTGTCGCTGCATCTGAATGTGATCATGCGCGACAAGCAGAGCGACAAGCTGCAGTTCGAGATCGAGCTTGAGCATGCGGCTGTGTTTCATGTGAAGAATATTCCGGAGGAGCATATCGAGCAGCTGCTCGGCGTGGATTGCCCGACGATCCTGTTCCCGTACACCCGTCAGATTGTCAGCCAGCTGACCATCGACGGCGGTTTCATGCCGATGCTGCTGGAGCCGATCAATTTCGCGGCGGCCTATCAGAACGGCCTGCAGCAGAAACAGCAGATGAACTGAGGTCCTTCCGCATGCTGCCGGAGGCGAAAAACCCTCCGACAGCGTGCGTTGCCCGCCTCAGCTGGACGGGAGGGTGAGGATTTCGCAGCCGTTGGCCGTGACCGCGAGGGTGTGTTCGAACTGGGCCGACAGCGATTTGTCGCGCGTGACAACAGTCCAGCGGTCGGCCAGCAGTTTTACGGCCGCCTTGCCGATATTCACCATCGGCTCAATCGTGAACACCATGCCCTCTTTCAGCGCCATGCCCTGGCCAAGCTTGCCGTAGTGTAGCACCTGCGGATCCTCATGGAAGACGCGGCCGATGCCGTGGCCGCAGTATTCGCGCACGACCGAGCAGCGCTCGCTCTCGACATAGCTCTGGATCGCATGCCCGATATCGCCGAGCGTGGCCCCCGGGCGTACCGCGTCGATACCGAGCTCCAACGCCCTGCGCGCGACCTCGACAACCTTTCTGGCGCGGATTTTCGGTTCGCCGACGAAGAAGGTTTTGCTCGTATCGCCATGCCAGCCGTCGATGATCGTCGTCACGTCGACATTGACAATGTCGCCGTCGCGTAACTTTTTATTGCCCGGAATGCCGTGACAGACGACATGATTGACCGATGTGCAGACCGATTTCGGAAAACCGTGATAGTTTAGCGGGGCAGGGGTGCCACCGGCCTTGATTGTGAACTCATGCACTAGGTCATTGATCTCGTCGGTGGTGATGCCCGGTTTGATGTAGGGTTCGATCATTACCAGCGTATCGGCTGCGTGCCGGCAGGCCGGTCGCATAGCTTCTATATCGTCCCGAGTTTTGATTGTGACCATGCCGTCTCCCGATGCGTGTTGGAATTGACCGGCATACTGGCGTATTCTTGATGTCCGGTCATTATTGTTTCGCGATCGGATCCTGATCTAGGCTGTTTCACCACGAAGCGCGTGAAACGCACGAAGGTGTATAGTGGGAGATCTCACGATCTGCTCGCCCTGTCCGGTTTTCTCCGTGCTCTTCGTGTCCTCTGTGGTAAGGTTTTCTGATCGCTGTATAGCGAAGGAGGTGAATATGAAGCTTTATCTGTCGCAGCACGGGGCTGCGAAAGTGGCGGACAAGGACCCGGCGCGGCCGCTTTCGGATCAGGGGCGGGAGGATGTGACGCGCACGGCCGGCTTCCTGAGCCTGTTTGAAAAGCCGCATCCGGCGCGGATCCTGCACAGTGGCAAGCTGCGGGCAGAGCAAACCGCCGAGATGTTCGCCGAGGCCTGGGGCTGCATGGATGTCGCGGCGGTGGACAACCTGGCCCCGAACGACGACTCGGCCGTCTGGGCGGATCGCCTAGCCGCGACGCGTGATGACCTGATGCTGATCGGTCACCTGCCGCATCTGCAGCGGCTGGCCGGGCTGCTGATCTGCGCCGATCCGGTCCGCGAGCCGGTGCGCTTTCGCAATGGTGGCGTGCTCTGTCTAGCCCGTTCCGACGCCGGCTGGTCGGTGCTCTGGCAGATCAACCCGACGCTGTTTTACGGCGAATAAACAGGGTGTCCTGATTTTGATGCGAAGCTGCAGGCATTGGCGGATCGGCAGGAATATGATGCATAGCGTACCGGCTCTGTTGGTTGTCCTGTTGCTAGCAGTAGCGGAGCAGGCTGGGGGAATGGATACATGGGAGGCCTGTGAGTGGGCGATTGCCGGCTATTTCACAGATCCTGCGACCGATCCGGTGGGCATCGACACGCTCTATCTGCGCGCCCGACAGGATGACTGCTCGCAGGGCATCTACGGCTGGAAACAGCCGGAGGATGATTGGGCGTTGTACGATAGCGCCTACGATGCATCCGCGCGGCAACAGCCGGTCGTCGATGCCGATATTCTCAACAGCGAGGATTATGCCACATTGATCGATGTCTGCCGCGACCCGGATACCGAGCTGGATCAGCTGCGCTTTACGCTGGAGCGGGGTGGCACGAGCAATGGCGATGCGAAAGATGCGCTGTTTGCCTTTTACGATAGCGGGCAGGGGCGTTTTTTCACGCTGTTGCTGGCCTCGCAGTTCGTTGATGACAGTTGCTCTCTGCTTTCTTCGAGACAGCGTTTACAGCGCTTTGAGGCCAAGGCATGGCGCAGGCGGGCGCTGTACCGTTCGCTGCGCCCGGCAAGCGGCAACGGCGAGCGGATCAACGCCAGAGCATTGCCCGATTTTCAGCCGTTGCAGGTGCGGAATCTGATCCAAGAGCTGGACCGGCAGGAGCAGTTTGAAATGGTTCCCGATTTTCGGACAGGTCGCTAAGGTGTAACCATCAGCATTTG
>CAYSMR010000218.1:0-3218 GCA_964432195.1 uncultured Zetaproteobacteria bacterium
AGATAGATCTTCAGTGTGTAGCGGGTTTCCGGAAAACCGCGCGCGGATACCGGCGCGGATGGAAAGCAGTCCGGCGCACCGTCGAGGTGATCCTCATGGTAGAACTTGGCGCGGATCACGCTGTGCGGGCAGACAAACGAGCAGTTGCCGCACTGGATGCAGATATCCGGTTCCCATTTCGGCACGAAGTCGGCGATATTGCGCTTCTCCCACTGCGCGGTGCCGGACGGGTAGGTGCCGTCGACCGGGATTTTCGACACCGGCAGATCATCGCCCTTGCCGGCCAGCATCGGCGCGGTCACCTCCTGCACGAAGGCCGGCGCGCGCACCGGCACCATCAGATCCATATCGCGGTGGCTGGTCACATGATCGGGCACATCGACCCGGTGCAGATGATCCAGCGCCGCATCGACGGCTCTGAAATTCTGTTCGACGACCTCCCGACCCTTGCGCATATAGGTTTTTTCGATCGCCTGCTTGATCCGCTCGATCGCCTCGTCGCGCGGCAGTATGCCGGAGAGGGCGAAGAAACAGGTCTGCATGATCGTATTGATGCGCCGCCCCATGCCGGAGTTGAGCGCCACGGTCGAGGCGTCGATGACATGGAACTCGATCTGTTTGTCGATGATGGTCTGCTGCACCGGTTTTGGCAGCTCGTCCCAGACACGCTCCGGCGGGGTCGGGCTGTTGAGCAGGAATACCGCGCCGGGCGCCGCCTTGTCGAGCATCTCGAGCTGGGTGATGAAGGTCGCCTTGTGGCAGGCGATGAAGTTGGCCGAGTCGACCAGATAGGGCGCGCGGATCGGGTCAGGGCCGAAGCGCAGATGCGATACGGTCTGCGAGCCGGCCTTTTTCGAGTCATAGACAAAGTAGCCCTGACAGTAGAGCGGCGTATTCTCGCCGATAATCTTGATGCTGTTCTTGTTCGCCGACACGGTGCCGTCGGAGCCGAGGCCGAAGAAGAGGGCCCGGGTGACATTGTCCGGCTCGATATTGAAGCTGTGATCGACATCCAGACTGGTATGCGAGACATCATCGGTAATACCGACCGTAAAACCGTTTTTCGGCTGTTCGCGGCCCAGCTCATCGAATACGGCCTTGACCATGGCCGGCGTGAACTCCTTGGAGGAGAGTCCGTAGCGGCCGCCGACGACCTGCGGCAGCGCGTCCCGCTCGCCGAGCATGACCGCTTCGGCCAGCGAGGCGATCACATCCTGATAGAGCGGCTCGCCGCGCGCGCCCGGCTCCTTGGTGCGATCGAGCACGGCGATATTGCGCACGCTCTCCGGCAGTGCTGCGATCAGATGGCGGCGCGAGAATGGACGGAACAGTCGCACGGTGATCACGCCCAGCTTTGCGCCGCCGGCGTTGAGGACTCTGATCGTCTCCTCGACGGTCTGCGCGCCGGAGCCCATGATGATGATCACATGCTCGGCGTCTTTAGCGCCGAAATAGTCGAACAGATGGTACTGGCGTCCGGTCAGGCCGGCCAGCTGATCCATCGTCTGCTGCACGATCTCCGGCACCGCATCATAGAACGGATTGGCGCTTTCGCGGCCCTGAAAATAGACATCGGGATTCTGGGCCGTGCCGCGAATGAACGGATGATCCGGATTCAGCGCGCGCTGGCGGTGGGCATGGACCAGCTTGACATCGATCATCGCGCGGATCTGTTCGTCGGAGATCAGTTCGACCTTGTTGATCTCGTGCGAGGTGCGGAAGCCGTCGAAGAAGTTCATGAACGGCAGGCGCGATTTCAGCGTCGCCGCATGCGCGATCAATGCCGCGTCATGCGCCTCCTGCACCGAGCAGGAGGCGAGCATGGCAAAACCGGTCGAGCGCGCCGCCATCACATCCTGATGATCGCCGAAAATGGAGAGCGCCTGGGTGGCCAGCGCGCGCGCTGCGATATGGAACACTGTCGAGGTCAGTTCGCCGGCGATCTTGTACATATTGGGGATCATCAGCAGCAGGCCCTGGGAGGAGGTGAATGTGGTCGTCAGCGCGCCGGTCTGCAGGGCGCCGTGAGCGGTGCCGGCGGCGCCGCCCTCCGACTGCATTTCGACTACATCGGGCACTTGGCCCCATATATTCTCGATGCCGGCTGCAGCCCACTCGTCGCAGAGCTCGGCCATCGACGAGGACGGAGTGATCGGATAGATCGAGCAGATCTCGCTGACCCGGTAGGCGATATGGGCGACGCCGGTGCCGCCGTCGAATGTAACCTGTTTGGCTCTCTTCTGTTCCGTCATCTCACATATCCTTGATCTGATTACAGCCAGGAGCTGTTCCCCTGCGGTGACGGCTGTTAACTGTAATCACTTTATTCTTTGACCATTTTTATCGCATGGCAGGGGCACTGCTCGTAGCAGGCTGCGCAGCCGGTGCATTTGTCGTAGTCGTATAGATAGCGCTTGCCCTTGCCGAGCTTGATGATTGCATCCTCCGGACAGGCGCCGTAGCAGCCGTCGCACTCGAAGCAGTTGCCGCAGGAGAGACAGCGGCGCGCTTCAAACAGCGCCTCGGCCTCGCTGTAGCCCTGCAGGATCTCCTCGAAGCCGCCCAGCCGCTCTGCCGGCGGCAACTCGCTCTGGGGCCGTTTCGGGGCCTCGGTGCTGTACCAGAGCTTCAGCTTGTCATGCTCGACAATCGGGTGTTTGGGCGTCGGCTGGTAGCTCTCGCCGCGCAGCCACGCATCGATATGGCGGGCCGCCTTCTTGCCGTGGCCGGTGGCGATCGTCACCGAGCGTTCGCTCGGCACCATGTCACCGCCGGCGAAGATGCCGTCCGCGCCGGTCATCATATTCGCTCCGACAATGACCGTGCCGTCGCGATTGAACTCAATGCCGGCCACGTTTTTCAGGAAGCCGGTATCGGTATCCTGTCCGACCGCCATGATCAGCGCATCGGCCTCCAGCGTTTCGGTCTTGCCGGTCGGGCGGGGGCGACCATGCTTGTCGAGCTCCATCACCTCGACAGTCATTGTTGTATTGTCGATCTCCTTGATCGTGCGTAGCCAGTTGATCTTGACGCCCTCCTCGATCGCCTCATCGGCCTCGAAATCGTGAGCCGGCATATTGTTGCGATCGCGCCGGTAGATGATCACGGCCTCCTCGGCGCCGAGCCGTTTGGCCGTGCGCGCCGCATCCATCGCGGTATTGCCGCCGCCGTAGATCGCGACACGGCGGCCGAGCTGCAGATCCTCGCCGTTTTCGACG
>CAYSMR010000219.1:0-3179 GCA_964432195.1 uncultured Zetaproteobacteria bacterium
GATTATTCCGGGCCCACGCTGGAAGTGATTTGCCCTAAAACTGGGGAGGTTCGGACTGCCCAGCTTTTTGTCGCCACATTGGGTGCTTCGAATTACACTTACGTTGAAGCGACCTGGACACAGAGCTTGCCAGACTGGATCGCCTCGCATGTACGGGCCTTTGATTTTTTTGGCGGCGTGACCGCACAGGTGGTTCCGGACAATCTGAAGTCCGGGGTGACCCATGCTTGTTTCTATGAGCCCACCCTCAATCGCACTTACGCCGATATGGCGGTGCATTATGATACGGTTATAGTTCCTGCCCGGCCCTACAAGCCGCGTGACAAGGCCAAGGTCGAAGGTGCGGTTCTGATTGCACAGCGCTGGATTTTGGCGCGCCTTCGCAACCAACGCTTCTTTACGCTTGATGATCTGAACGCGGCGATCCGGCCTTTGCTGGAACGACTGAACTCGAAAGTCACCCGGCATCTAGGGGCCAGCCGCCGGGATCTGTTTGAGCGACTGGACCAGCCCGCGCTGAAGCCATTGCCGGTTGAACCTTACGTTTATGCCGAGTGGAAACAGTGCCGTGTTGGCCTTGATTACCACATTGACGTGCTCCGGCATTACTACTCCGTACCCCATCAATTGTTGCGCGAAAAACTCTGGGTTCGGATCACGGCACGCACGATTGAGGCCTATTTTAAAGGGAAAAGGGTCGCGGCCCACGCCCGAACATCATCAAATTACCAGCATACGACGCTGCGCGATCATATGCCCTCAAGCCACCGGGCTTATGCTGAGCGGACCCCGGAAAAGCTCAGGCGACAGGCAAGCCACATCGGCCCCAACACTGGAACGCTGGTTGAGGTCATCTTGCGCGAGCGCCGCCATCCGGAACAGGGGTTCCGAGCGTGCACCGGGATTATACGACTGGCCAAATCGCACAGCGTTGAGCGGCTGGAGGCCGCTTGCGAGCGCGCCCTGGAGATCAATGCCCGCTCCTACGCCTCAGTCAAATCCATCCTGAAGAACAACCTTGAGCGCAGGCGCCGGGAACGCGCCACGGACGGCCCTGCGATCACCCATCCAAATATCCGTGGTGCCGGATACTTCCATTGAAGAGGAAATAAAATGCTGACACACCCCACCTTCGACCAGCTCAAGGATATGAAGCTGGATGGCATGGCCGAGGCCTTTGCCGAGTTGGAAACACAGGACGGCACTGCCGCTCTGACGCACCCAGAATGGTTGGCCCTGTTGACCGAGAGGGAGATATCCAGCCGCGCCACCAAACGCTTCCAGACCCGTATGCGTGCGGCAAAACTGCGCCATGCCAACGCCGCCCCGGAGGACATCGACTACCGCACCCGGCGCAATCTCGACAAAGCTCTGTTCCAGCAGCTCCTGACCGGAAAGTGGATCAGGGACCGGCGCAACCTGATAATCACCGGCCCTTGCGGGGTGGGCAAAACATGGCTCGCCTGTGCGCTGGCGCAAAAAGCCTGCCGGGAGAATGTCACCGTCCTCTACAAACGCCTACCTCGCATGTTTGCAGAGTTGGAGATTGGCCATGGTGACGGTCGCTTCCCACGAGTGTTTCGTAGCCTGACGAGAGTTGACTTGTTGATCCTTGATGACTGGGGGCCAGAGCGCCTAAATGCCAGCCAGCGCCGAGACCTGATGGAGATCGTCGATGATCGCTACGAAACAGGATCAACCTTGATCACAAGTCAGCTTCCGATCGACGCCTGGCACGATATCATCGCTGAACCAACCTTCGCTGACGCCATCCTCGATCGCCTCGTCCACAACGCCTACAAACTCGATCTAGATGGCCAGTCCATGCGCAAAATGAAAGGAACGACAGAAATCAAACCCGTTGACGAAAACGCCGTCAACTGACAGAAAAACCATACGCTCAGCAGCGGCGCGTCAAAGGTGACCGGATACCCCGGAACAGTTGACCGGATGTCGTTGGAATGACTGACCGGATGCTCCGGAATACGCACTCGCCTCCTCAATCCTTTGAGAAGGCTTCTGATCCAAAATATCAGGGGGGTCACTTTTGGACGCCGATTACCCCAATACAGGGGTCAATTTTGCATGCCGGTTCACACAAAGAATTTTCGCATCTTGCCACCATTCGGCCATTGTTGGATCAGCCCGCCGTCAGGGGCCTGCCGGAATAGTGCCGTGGCTGTTGGGAAAGGTCCATAAAAAACCAGCGGGGACAGTTGTGCCCCGCTGGTGAAATATCCGGTTCGGTGGTCAGGCCAGCATCGAAAGCGGGTCTTCGAGATAGCCCTTGAGGGCGGTCAGGAACTGCGCCCCCAGCGCGCCGTCGATGACCCGGTGATCGACGCTGAGTGTAACCGACATCACGGTGGCAACCTCGATTTCGCCGGCATCATTGACGATGGGCTTTTTCGCCCCCGCGCCGACCGCCAGGATGCTGCCATGGGGCGGGTTGATCACCGCGTCGAAATTGGTGATCCCGAACATGCCGAGGTTGGAGATGGCAAAGCTGCCGCCCTGATATTCATTGGGTGCCAGCTTGCGGGCGCGGGCGCGCGCGGCGAGATCCTTCATTTCGGTCGAAAGCGTCGAAAGCGTCTTCTTGTCGGCATCGCGCAGGACCGGGGTGAACAGCCCGCCTTCGATGGCGACGGCCACGGCGACATCCGAGGGCTTCAGTTTCAGGATCCGGTCGCCGGCCCAGACGGCGTTGCAATCGGGCACGTCCTGCAGCGCCAGCGCCGAGGCCTTGATGATATAGTCATTGACGCTGAGCTTGATGCCGCGCGATTCCAGCCCCTTGTTCATGCGCGCGCGCAATTCCAGCAGGGCGTCGATACGGATGTCGCGGCGCAGATAGAAATGCGGGATGGTTTGCTTGGCCTCGGACAGGCGCGCGGCAATGGTGCGGCGCATGCCGTCAAGCGTGACCTCCTGGAATTCGCGGTCCGCATAGAGGGCCTTGATCTGATCGGCGCCTGGGGGTGCAGTGGTGCTTGCCGCGGGGCTTGCCGGGGCGGGCGCAGCGGCCGGTTTGGGGGCTGCGAGCGCGGCCTCGACATCGGCCTTGATGATGCGCCCATGCGGGCCGCTGCCCTTGATCGAGGCAAGATCGAGCCCCTTGTCGGCGGCAAGACGGCGGGCGAGGGGCGAGGCAAAGATGCGCTTGCCGTCGCTGTCTG
>CAYSMR010000220.1:0-3170 GCA_964432195.1 uncultured Zetaproteobacteria bacterium
ATATTGTCTATGCATTGCGCAGTTTCTTGCGCAAGTTCTTAATCATTCGAGCCTGTTTTGAAAAATATAGCGGCAGCCGACGCATATTGTGTTGCGTAAGCGATGAAATTATTGTAGGTATATGCCTACAATAATTTCCGTGAAAACCGGATGGTGCCACCTGCGTTGTCTGGTACCGTAAGCGCAAGCAGAATCGCTGCAGGATGTGGCGCTTGAATCTGCACATGGATGATGGGGTGAAGGAGTCATGATAACTGTTCAGGTCGTGGATGATCACGAGCTGGTGCGTACGGCGTTTCGCTATCTTCTCGAGGGAGGGCGGTTCAGCGTAGTTGCAGAATCAGGTGACGGCCGCGAAGCAATTGCCGATTATCTCCGCTGTCGTCCGGATATTGTGCTGATGGATATTGGGATGGGGCGGATGAGCGGGCTGGATGCGATGCGTCATATTCTGGCCAGGGATCCTGAGGCCAGAATCATTATGCTGAGTATGCAGGGGCAGGAGGCGGCAGAACGCGCGATGCGCGCCGGCGCGAAGGGGTTTCTGAGCAAACATGGCGCAGCCTCGGAGTTGCACGCAGCGATTGAGAAGGTTGTGCAGGGTCGCTCCTATATCGATCAGCAGACTGCGCAGCAGATTGCGATAAATCAGCTGGCCGGCGATCAGGGATTGCTGTCGGCGCTGTCACCGCGCGAGTATGAGATCTTTGTGCTGTTGGCGCGCGGCACCGCAGTGAACCGGATTGCCGAGGATTGCTGTCTGAGTCCGAAAACGGTGCGCTCCCATAAATCGCGGATCATGCGTAAACTGGGGTTGAGCAATACAGTTGAATTTGTACGTCTGGCGATCAAGGCCGGTGTTGTCGATTAAGCGGCGGGTCGGGCTGCGTTACTGAGCAGCGGCGTCAAGTGTGGTGGAGGATGACCCTGTTACGCCCCTGCTCCTTGGCCCGGTAGAGGGCCTGGTCGGCCAGCTGCAGCAGCTTGTCTTCATTATCCAGTTCACGCTCGTGCAGGCACGCGATGCCGATTGATACGGTGCGCCGGATCGTGTGGCTCTCGTAGTGGATTTGCATATGTTCGATTTTCCTGCGCAGACGTTCGCCCAGTTGCACAGCATCCGGTCCGTCGGTGTCGGGCAGGATGATCGCGAACTCCTCGCCGCCGTAACGGGCGACAATATCGGTTTCGCGGGCGCACGCCTGCGCCTGTCGGGCCAGCGCGATCAGCAGTGCATCGCCGGCCGGATGCCCGTACTGATCATTGACCGATTTGAAATGGTCGGCGTCCATCAGCAGCAGTGATAGGCGGTGGTCCGGGTGTCGCTGGGCGCGTCGGAGCTCCTTGTGTAGCTTCTCGTTGAAGTAGGCGCGGTTGTGAATGCCGGTAAGGCCATCTGTCGTTGCCAGTACTATCAGGCGCGCCTCCATCGCCTTGCGTTCGCGGATATTGTGCAGAATGCCGATAAACTGCCAGTGCTCGCCGGTTTGCCGCGCGGTAACAAACAGTTCGACCGGAAATAGTGTGCCATTCTTGTGGCGCGCCATGACCTCACGCGATTTGCCGATGATATGGCTGTCGCTACTCTGGATGTAGTGGCGCAGATAGTTGTCGTGGTGGGCGTTATGCGGTGGTGCTGCAATCATTGAGATGTTGCGGCCGATGGCTTCATCGACCGTGTAGCCGAGCATTTTACAGGCTGCCGGATTGAACGATTCGATGATGCCGTGCTCGTTAATCGTGATAATGCCGTTGAATGCTGCATCGACAATATTGTGCATCTGGGCATCGAGCTCGGCTAGTGCCGCCTTGGCCCGCGTTTTGATTGCACGGTCTTGGGCGATGACCAGTGCGATGCCGCCCCAGGCGAGCAGTAACAGCAGTGTAACAATAAATATGAATGCTGCCGGCTGACCGGATCAGTTTGCTCAGGGTGGCTGCAGGGATGTGAGAAACCAGAATCCAGCTGTAGTCATCCGGCATGATGCGGTAGATCAGATTGCCCGGTATGTTGTCGGCCAGTCGATACTTGATCGAATCCAGCGGTCGGACGCGGCTGTAGGTGTACATGCCGTTGGCATCGATTCGCTGGCCGGACGAGCTGTTACTGACTGTCCGCCACAGATTGGGGTTCTGTCGGCTGAATGACTGGCCGGGCTGGCTGGCCTGCATTGGGCCTGATGCAGGCGAGGCATCCCCATTGCTGGCCAGTTGCTGGCCGTACGCATTGAGCATCACCATCATGCTGCTGCCATGGGCGTCGCTTCGGTTGCTGCTCAGTTGCTGGAACAGATGGCGCATCTGGTAGTTTAGAACGAGGATGCCGAATTTGCGTCCGTTCGTATCGAACAGCGGCATAGATAGGCGAACCACCGGATTGGGTGGCTGCTCAACGCTGCCGTGTTCCCGATTCAGGTCCATCTGCGAGATATAGGCTTCTTTTCTGTTCAGCTGCATGGTTGCAAGGAAATAGTCGCGCCGGCTTTTGTCCTGCGGTTGATCGGGCAGCACAATCTCGACCCCGCCGCGGACATAGTTGGTACATATCCGCTCATGCCCCTGCGCATCAATAAAGCGGACCTGATCATAGTGGGGGCGGTAGATATGGAACTGCTGGAACTCGGTGGCGAGTTCCTGTAGATGTTGTTCGATCGTGTTGGCTCCGGCCACAGGAATATGCTGGAAATAGTTGTGCTTGGAGAGGATGGCCAGATCCGAGAGCATCACGTCAAACGTACGGTGAATCGTCTGGATCTGATGTGTCAGGTGGAGCTCTTCCTGCTGTTGTAGCAGGCGGGTGCGATTTTCAATCTGGGAGTAGTCGAGGTAGTAGGATGCGACCAGAATCAGGCATGCGAACGGCGTAAACAGTCGCACAAAATGGGCCGGCGGCGCTCCAGGCCGCTGGCGTATAATTGAATCCGGATGCTTCCCCTGCATGATCTGGAAGGCGTAGCATGTTTCAGGCCAATTGTGGGATCAGTGACGTAATCATCCGCATCGGAATTGGCCGAGTGAAAAGCTGTTGACAGCCAAACAGGGCGACACTAAGGTTCGCGACCCTTCGTCGGGCCTCCTGATCTGGAGTGTGCCAGGCCGAAGTGAAAGTATGGAGATGAGGTAACAATGCCGACAGTCAATCAGTTGATTCGCAAGCCGCGCAAGGACAA
>CAYSMR010000221.1:0-3153 GCA_964432195.1 uncultured Zetaproteobacteria bacterium
TCTGTGCTGCGTTGTATCGGGTCGGGCTTCAGGTGATGACGGTCGGCTTGTCGCGTCCGGTCAGGCTGTGCAACTGCGATATCTCGCCGGCTGCCGCGATCATATCGGCCAGCGCATCCTGCGCATCGAGTCCGTGGCGACTGCTGTCTGCCTCATAGGATTCCAGATAGAGCCGAATCGTTGCACCGCTAGTGCCGGTGCCGGAGAGGCGGAAGATGATGCGCGAACCATCCTCGAACAGGATGCGCACGCCCTGATTTTTACTGACGCTGCCATCAACCGGATCGGTGTAGGCGAAATCATCGCAGGCTGCGACCGTGCGCCCGGCCAGCTGCGAGCCTGGCAGCGCATCGAAGCGATCGCGCACGTTCTGCAACACCTGTGCCGCCGCTGCCGAATCAACCCCTTCATAATCTTGACGCGAATAATAGTTGCGGCCGAATCGCTGCCAGTGATCGACCAGAATCGACTCTACGGACGTCTGCCGCGCAGCCAGGATATTGAGCCAGAACAGTACGGCCCAGAGGCCGTCCTTTTCGCGCACATGATCGGAACCGGTGCCGAATGACTCCTCACCGCACAGTATTACGCGGCCGGCATCCATCAGGTTGCCGAAAAACTTCCAGCCGGTCGGCGTCTCGTAGCAATCCTGCCCCAGCGCATCGGCCACGCGATCGACAGCCGCTGATGTCGGCATCGAGCGGGCCACGCCATTAATGCCGCCGGCATAACCGGGCACCAGCGTTGCATTGGCAGCCAGTACGGCCAGCGAATCGCTCGGCGTCACGAAGAAGCGCCTGCCGAGAATCATATTGCGATCGCCGTCGCCGTCGGAGGCTGCGCCGAAATCGGGCGCATCGTCGCCATAGAGGATGTCGACCAGCTCATGCGCATAGGTCAGATTCGGATCGGGATGCCCGCCGCCGAAATCCTCTTTCGGCTCGCTGTTGATCACCGTGCCGGCCGGCGCGCCGAGCATCTGCTCGAGAATGGCGCGCGCATACGGGCCAGTCACGGCATGCATCGCATCGAACACCATCCGGAAATCGCCGGCCAGCAGCTGACGGATTGCATCGAAATCGAACAGCGACTGCATCAGCTCGGCGTAATCGGCGACCGCATCGATCACTTCCACCTGCATGCCGGCCAGCTCGAAGATGCCGATCCGGTCCAGATCGATATCATCGCAATCCGCAATCAGGTAACGGTCGATCGCGCCGGTACGCGCAAAGATCGCTTCGGTCACGCTCTCCGGAGCCGGGCCGCCGTTGCCGATATTGTACTTGATGCCGAAATCCTCATCCGGACCGGCCGGATTGTGGCTGGCCGACAGGATCAGGCCGCCATAAGCGCCATATTTTCGGATCACGCAGGAGGCAGCTGGCGTCGAGAGTATCCCGCCCTGCCCGACCAGCACGCGTCCAAAGCCGTTGGCCGCAGCCATTTTCAGGATGGTCTGGATCGCCTCGCGGTTGAAATAGCGGCCGTCGCCGCCGACCACCAGCGTAGCCCCGGCGAAATCGCCGATCGCATCAAATACGGACTGAACAAAATTCTCCAGATAACCGGCCTGCTGAAACACGGCCACCTTCTTGCGCAGCCCGGACGTGCCCGGTCGCTGACCGTCAAACGGCGTGGCGCTGATCGTACGAATCGTCATCGAATGCCTCCCCTGCATGGTTGCGACAGTCTAGCCGAAGGCCGTCGCTAAAACCACATAGCGAATAATGATGCATGCTGGTAGCATGCGGTTTACATTCTTAGAGAGGGAAGAGGAGATCACCCATGGGTCCAAGCATCGAGAATCAGATCGGTCCGCAAATGGAACGCAATATCAGTAAACTGACATCCAATACCGTGGCTATCGTACTGGCGGGCGGGCGCGGTTCACGTCTGAAGGCGCTGACCGACTGGCGCGCCAAGCCGGCCGTCCCGTTCGGCGGCAAGTTCCGCATCATCGATTTCCCGATGTCCAACTGCATCAACTCCGGCATCCGCCGCATCTCCGTCGTCACCCAGTATAAATCGCACTCGCTGCAGCGCCATCTGCAGCGCGGCTGGAGCTTCATGTCCGGTCAGTTCGGCGAATTCGTCGAGGTGCTGCCGGCCCAGCAGCGCATGGGCGAAGGCTGGTATATTGGCACGGCCGACGCGGTCTACCAGAACCTCGATATCATCCGCTACTACAATCCGGAATATGTCATTGTCCTGGCCGGTGATCACATCTACAAGATGGACTACGGCAAGATGATCGCCGCCCACGTTGCCAAAGGAGCCGATATCACAGTCGGCTGTATTCCGGTACCGCTGGAAAAGGCAAAGGCCTTCGGCGTAATGGCAATCAACGAGGAGTTGCGCATTGTCGAGTTTGCCGAAAAACCGTCCGATCCGAAAGCGATGCCGGATGATCCGAGCCAGGCACTTGCCTCGATGGGCATCTATGTCTTCTCGGCCCAGTATCTGCGCACCCGCCTGAAAGAGGATGCCGCCGACGAACACTCGACCCACGATTTCGGCCACGATCTAATTCCGCATGCGATCGAACACGATAACGCATTCGCATTCCCGTTCATGGACGCCAATACGAGCGCTTCCGGTTACTGGCGGGATGTCGGCACGATCGATGCCTACTGGGAAGCCAATATCAATCTGGCAGAGATCTCTCCGGAGTTGAACCTGTATGATCAGAACTGGCCGATCTGGACCTATCAGGAGCAGCTGCCGCCAGCCAAGTTCGCATTCGACGACGATGACCGGCGCGGCGCGGCCGTGGATTCGATGATCTCCGGCGGCTGCCTGATCACCGGCTCGACAATCCGCCATTCAGTACTGTTCTCGAATGTCCGCGTCCACTCCTATTCGCTGGTTGAGGATGCCGTGATCCTGCCCGACGTCGAGATCCGGCATAATTGCCGCATCAAGCGCTGCGTCATCGACAAGGGAATGATTATCCCGAAGGGCACGATCATCGGCGAGGATCCGGTCGAGGATGCCAAGCGCTTCTACGTCTCGGAGAACGGCATTGTGCTGGTAACGCCGGAGATGCTTGACCAGTCCCTGCACGAAACCTGATTCTGCCTGAGTTCAGGTGGCGGACTGTAGTCTGTTCGCCGCGGAGGGCGCAATGCGCCCTCCGCGATTGTTAAGGAGACT
>CAYSMR010000222.1:0-3137 GCA_964432195.1 uncultured Zetaproteobacteria bacterium
GTTATGAATTTACTACAGTTGGCACTGATCGATGCTTAACCGGACAGCAGTGATTTCAATTAATGTTAACAGGCCCTAATTCATCTAACGACCTTGTTTGGCCTTTGTTTAGTTTTTTTCAGCAAGCCAATTATTTCTATTAGCCGATGGAGTCGTTTCCTGAGGTGGTTCAGTATTGGGCTTACTCTGTACTTTATTCTTTGTGGCTTCGGCAGGCTTATCCAAGAAAGGGGCTGTCCAGCTTGAACGGACTCTCGATCAGCAGTTCGGCCTTCTTCCCTGGGATCGGCGGGCTGAACAGGTAACCCTGCAGTTGATTGCAGTTCAGCGCGCTCAGGAACTGCAGTTGCTCGCTGTTCTCGACGCCTTCGGCGACGACCTCCAACTCCAGCGCATGCGCTAGTTTGACGATGGCGGTCGTGATCGTTGCCTCCTGCGCGTCGTCCGGCAGATTCATGATGAATGAGCGGTCCACCTTCAGCACGTCGATCGGAAAGTGTTTGAGATAGGCCATGCTCGAGTAGCCGGTGCCGAAGTCGTCGATCGAGATCTTCATCCCCATCTGTTTCATTTCGCCGAGTACCAGCATGGCCGTATCGGCATCCTGCATCAGCACGCTCTCGGTGATCTCGAATTCGAGATATTTCGGATCCATCCCGGTCTCGTCGAGAATCTCGCGGACGGCGGAGAGCAGTTGGCGGTCGGCGAACTGGTGACAGGAGAGATTGACCGAGATGTTGATCGGGCCGAAACCGGCTTGTAGCCACTCCTGATGCTGGCGGCAGGCGGTTTTGATCACCCATTTGCCCATCGGAATGATCAGTCCGGAATCTTCAGCGACGCTGATGAAGTCCAGCGGCGGTATCATGCCGCGTTCGGGATGAATCCAGCGGATCAGTGCCTCGAAGCCGATCACGCGCAGGCTGTCGGAGGCGATTTTCGGCTGATAGAACAGGGTCATCTCGTCGTGTTCAAGGGCATGGTAGAGTTCGCCCTCGAGCTGGATGCGGTTCAGGCTCTGGCGGCGCAGTTCATCATCATAGAAAAAGACGCCGTTGCGGCCGCTGGCCTTGACCTGATACATCGCCGTGTCAGCGTGTTTGAGCAGCGTATCGATCTCCTCGGCATCTTCCGGATAGATCGCGATGCCGATGCTGGAGGTGACGACGACGCGGTTGCCGGCCAGCATGAACGGTTCATTCAGGCTCTTCAGAATGCGGTCGGTGACCAGGTGGATGTGCGCGATATCCTTGATGCCGACCAGCATGACCGTGAACTCATCGCCGCCGAGGCGGGCCAACGAGTGGTTGGCATTGTCCGGATCGCGGCCGGGTGGCGGCACGTCGGCGGCGGTCAGATCGGTGGTGCGGATGCACTGCTGCAGCCGGCTGGAGACCTCCTGCAGCAGCTGGTCGCCGGCGACATGGCCGAGGCTGTCATTGATGCGTTTGAAATTGTCCAGATCGAGAAACAGCACGGCGACGCGGGTGTCGTCGCGGCGGGCGTGTTGCATGGCCATATTCAGGTGTTCGCGGAACAGCGTACGGTTGGGCAGGCCGGTCACCTGATCATAGAATGCGAGTTTGCGGATCGCCTCGTCGGCCTGCTTGCGTTCGGTGATATCCTGCATCGTGCCTAGCAGCTGTCCGGGCGTTGCGTCGCTGTGACGCTCGGCGCTGAGCAGCAGCGTGCGCTGGGTGCCGTCGGGGTGCCGGATACGCAGCTCCACGCTGGCCGGGTTGCCGGCCGCAGCGCGCTCGATGGCCTGATCCAGCGCCCGCCGGTCGGAATCGGCGATGGCATGGAGAAACAGCCGGTGGAATACATCCGGCGATGTCGCCGGCACGCCGAACATGCGGCAGATCTCATCGGAGACGTGCATCTCCTCGCCGGTGAGATCCCAGGTCCAGTTGCCGAGTCGGGCGATGCGCTGGGCCTTGGCCAGCAGCTGCTCGTTGCTGCGCGCAGCTCGAATGCTTGCGCTGGAGCGCAGCATGTAGCGCAGCCGCTGCGCAAGCAGCGGCAGGTTCAGCGGCTTGAGGATGAAATCGGTTGCGCCCTGATCATAGGCCTGCTCGGCCGCAGCGATGCCGTCGGCTGCGGCTATAATGACCAGCGGGATGTCGCGTCCGTCCGGCAATGCACGCAGCTGCCGGCAGAAAGTCAGCGCATCGCTGTCCGGCAGTTCGAGGCTGATCAGCGCCAGCGCCGGCATTCGCTTACGACACAGGGCCAGCCCGCGCTCGCCCGATTCGGCAGAGATGACATCGAAGCCGACGGCGGCAATGGCGCGGGCTGCGGCGTCGCGCTCGCGGCTCTCGGGGTCGATAATCAGGATGGTTTCCAGTTGCATCATCTGCTGCAGCCCGTGATGGGCAAGGTTCATGGCCATGTAGGGTTTTGAAGCAAGAGCTATGCCAGCAGCTGACCGCATGTGGTTGCTATTCGGGCGAGAAGCCCCAGCCGCCGCGGGATGAGAACTCCAGCCGGGTCTGTTTCGGGTCATCGGCATGCTCGACAATCAGCTGCAGCATATTGCTGATACTCTCCAGTCTGACCGATTCGAAGCGCAGCGCGATGCCGTCTGCGACGGTGCGTGCAATGAGCGCATCGGCGACAATCGGCAGTTCGTGGCTGATATGCCCCAGCAGCATCTGCAACCCGACACTTGCTGCCGGCCTGAAGGTGCTGATCCGAATGTACGAACATGCCGCCCATGCTCAGGTCCGCAACTTCGACGCCGAACGGCTCGCCCCGTTCCGGTATCAGGGGCGCTGCGATCGATACTTTGGAGCGGCTGAACAGTCGCTGGTTGTGGTGCTGTTTCATATCGCCCCTCCGGAGCGGTTGTGCATCGATGATAGCAGGGGCAAGCAAAAGAAGTGCCGTTCGGCCGTTTATCCGTCGCACCGGATATGCTTGAATGCGCAGATAACGGCGACAGAGGGGGCGGGGCAATGATCCAGGGGAAATCTGAAAACAGGCTGTTGATCGCGATGATTGCGGCGATTGTGGCTGGCGGTCTCTCCGGCTATATCTGGGGCGAGGCGATGACCGCCGTCGCCTGGCTGGGCGAGCTGTTCCTGACAGCGCTGAAGATGCTGATCGTGCCGCTGGTGGCAGCCAGTATTATTACC
>CAYSMR010000223.1:0-3127 GCA_964432195.1 uncultured Zetaproteobacteria bacterium
TGGCGATCATTTGACTGGCATGCATCCCCGCTTCGCGGACGCTTCCACTGGATGGCAGATCGATGTTTTTGAGGAGGCTCTAAGTATCCCTATGAGGGCACAAGGCTTGGTTAACAAGAAAGTCACTCTTGGTGATGATGTATGGATTGGTGCAAATGTGGTGATTTTACTAGGGGTAAGCATCGGGCGTGGCTCTATCATAGCAGCGGGTGCTGTTGTAACGAAGAATGTTGCTTCATGTTCAATTGTCGGTGGTGTGCCTGCAAGGGAAATTAAAAGGCGGGTAAGTGATGATAGGTGAAGAAAAGAATGATGCGGAAAGAAAAAAACATTGGGACGAAGTTCTCAAGCTTGACCATAATATTTGCCCTTGGGAGTTGGATGCCTACTTTAATCTTTTATTGGACTTTGCATCAAACAGTAAGGTAAAACTGCTTGAAGTCGGTTCAGGTCATGGTCGTGTGCTGAAAGCCCTTGCAAGAAGTGATTCAACACAATGCCAGATGACGGGACTAGATAAATATATTACTCCTGAGACTGATGGTTTGTATGAGGCCGTTCAAGGTGACGCATTATGTATGCCCTTTGAGGATAATGAATTTGATTTGGTTTTTTCTTTGGGGGTTGTGGAGCACTTTCCTGAAACCATTCAGGCGTTAAAGGAGCATATTAGAGTGCTCAGGAAGGGGGGGAGTATTTTAGTAACAGTACCTCACTTAAGCTTCGTAACGCCATTTCGGTGGATCAATTATGTCAGGAAGTACAGGCATCGCGGGTCGTTTGAACAGACATTGGGACGAAATATGACAGTCCGTTGGCTTGCAACAGCATTGAGCACCAACGGAGTGCATGTTACTTCGGCTGAAGCTAAAGGTTTTTATTTTCCAGGTCTTTCTATGAAGCTGAAAATTAAGTTGGAAAAGCTGCTTCCAAGAGCATTGTTCGGCTCTTATGTAGTTGTGATTGGAATAAAAAAGTAATTGTCATGGGGCTGTTGCTTCTGCCAAATATAGTCTAGGAATGGCATGCTTTGGTGGTGCTTATAGGAATATGAATAGAAGGGAGTTTATAGTTGTGTTGGTCTAAGTTGGTATGAATGTTCGCAAAAATTAGTGGAGCATTTTTCATTCAAGTATTTGGAGCGGGGGTTGTCTTTCTGCTTCATTTTTTGTTGGCAAAACTGATGGGAGCTAGTGAGTATGGCTTGTATGCTTATGCTTATGCTTGGCTTATTATTTTAAGTATAATCGCAAAGCTGGGCATGCAGACCTCTTTGGTGAAATTCATCGCAGAATACAAGATCGGCGAGGAGTGGAGTAAAATCAAAGGGTTGCTGCTATTTGCGAATAGTTCTGTGGTGTTGATTTCGCTATGTATTTCTCTGTTTGGTTATTTTATTTTAGAATCGGGATTATTAGGATTGAATAGCGTATATATTTTCCCTTTGGAACTTACATGTGCTGTGTTGCCCTTATATGCGCTTATGGGAGTAGTAAGAGGCACGCTTCAGGGTCTTAAGCTGCAATGGAAGGCACAAGCGCCTGATCTGCTTGTTCGTCCTATTTTCATGTTATTCTTTGTTTGGGTCTGTTTTTCGCTAGGCGATAAAAAACTTGAAGCGTCGACGATGTTAATGCTGTTGTTTATCATGTCGCTATTGGCGCTGCTGTTGGGGTGCTTCTGGGTCGTTCGAGCTTTGCCTGCAGGCTTTTGGAAGCTGAACTCGACTGATGAAAAAGATAAATGGTTGAAAGTTTCACTGCCTTTAATTTTATTGGCTAGCATGCACATGATTACACAAAATTGCGATATTGTGATGCTAGGGTATTTTGTTAAACCTGATGATGTTGGTGTTTATGCTATTTGTTCTCGCTTATCAGGGCTTGTCACTTTTGCTTTGACAGCATCTTCTCTTATTGTTGCTCCGATGGTCGCAGAGCATCTTAAAAGGGAAGATAAAGATGGCTTGCAACGAAAGCTTCAAAAAATATCAATAGGCATTTTTGCTTTTACTTTGTTAGCAGTACTTTTTTTTATGTTGTTTGGGGAATGGTTGTTGGGGTTGTTTGGAGAGGCTTATGTTACTGGCTATATACCCTTATTGATTCTTGCGGGAGGACAGCTTGTAAATGCCTTTGTTGCCTCTGCTGGTCTGGTGATGACAATGTCTTCACATCAGAAAGCGGCTGGTAAGATTATCACAATAGCGGCATGTTTGAATATTGTTCTTAATGCTGTATTGATCCCTCTTTGGGGCTTGCAGGGAGCAGCTATGGCAACAGCAATTTCAATGGCATACTGGAACCTTACAATGCTGCGATTTGTTCATAAGTTTGAAAATATAGATACCACCTTTTTAGGTAAGGTTTGGAGGTGAAGTAAATGAGAACGGGTAGTTTTTATGAGACAACAGAACGACATAGTGTAGATGAAGGCTCTTGGGAGGTGGCAAAACGGTCATATGCATATAACTTTAATAGGTTCTTGCCATTGGATAAAACTGCAAAAATTGTTGATTTAGGTTGTAGTGAAGGTATTGCACTTGATTGGCTTCAAGGACTTGGATATGTGAATATAGTTGGTATTGATTCAGATGAAGTTGCTTTGAAGGAAGCGAAGAAAAAATTAAGGCAATTAAATGATAATAATTTATTGTGTATTGATGCCTTGAAGTATTTGCAAGAGTGTGAAGATAGTAGTGTTGATTTTATCATGATGATGAATGTCATTGAGCATATACCTAAGAGTGTTATTGTCGATATAATGGCAGAGGTCAAACGAGTGTTAAAGGCTAATGGCGCATTTCTTGCCCAAACGGGTAATTGGGAGAACCCTTTAAATATAGGCTTGTTTACAAGGGATTTTACGCATGAAGTGCTATATACTAAAAATAGCTTAAAGCAAATGATGATGTATAATTTCTCTTTGGAGCAGATAGAGACAGGAGTTCTCCGCTACGAGCCATCATTGAAAAACCTTGTTCGTGGATTTTTATCTTCTCTGTGTTGCTGGCTTGTGAAAAAAATTGCTTGGTGTATGCGAATTTATATTCGTGAAATGTCCCCCATGATATATTGCTTAGTTAAAAAATAAATAATGCCTGTTTCGCTAAAATATGCTCGGTTAC
>CAYSMR010000224.1:0-3112 GCA_964432195.1 uncultured Zetaproteobacteria bacterium
CATAGGATAGGACTGTGCCGGGGTCGAGGTCTGATGAGGCCGAGCCGTCGAGATAGGCCGTCTGCCCCAGGTATATGTTCTGGTCAGGGCCCGCGTCTGCTACGGGCACATGGGCCACGTTCAGATAGAGCCGTGAATGACGGAGCCCGGAGACAGTGACGTCTGTGGGCGTGTACGAGACGTGCCGCGTAAGGCCGTCTCCGAGGTCGCAGGGTAGGCCCGGCCCGCAGTCGAAACTCCCGTAGGACCCGGGAATATTCACAGTGCCCTTTCCGGGCTGCGCCTTGCAGGTCTTTCCCACCTTTATCTCGCCCTCAGGGGCTATGTCCATGAGGCACATGGTATTATCCGCCGTCCCCCGTGGCCGCGCCATTGTCATGGTCTTGGTAACCCCAGGCGGGAGCACGGCGTTAAATATCTCGAACTTGGGCGTGGCCTTGCCAGCGGCCTGGTCCACTATGTTGATGACAATGCTCTGGCCCGGCGCGGCCTGGGTGCCCGGGGGCAGAGTGACGGAGTAGGTCCCACCGAGGGGGCCCGTGCCCTGCACGGTATAGGTGACAGAGCCGTCGGGATTCGGCGTGGTAGCGGTGACATTGCCGCCGTTAAAGGTAGGAGTAGGCAGAATGGGGGCGCCTATCTTGGTAATAAAGGCATCTTGCAAACTACCTCCATGGCCCCCCTGTATTGGGTTCAGAAGAGGAAAATCCGTGCTTCTAGTTTCACCCGTCACATAGGCGTTGCCCGAAGGGTCAACGGCAATGCCATAACCACCATCTAAAGAAGTCCCTCCAAAGTGTGTGGAGTAGTTCATGGCCGCTCCGGTGGCATTAATCTTAGTTACAAAGATATCACCCACTCCTCCGGAGGGCATTGACATTGTGTTAACTAAGGGAAAGTTGCTGGAAGCAGTAGACCCTGCTACATATGCATCTCCCAAATTGTCCACGGTAATGGCATCGCCATAATCTCCGCTGTTTCCGCCAAGATAAGTGGAATAAACAAGTGAAGACCCTGTGGAGTCTATCTTGGTTACAAAGGCGTCACCATAACCTCCATATGCTCCCTGAAGGGGGTTCATAAGAGGAAAATCCGTGGAAGAGGTGTTACCCGTTACATATGCATCTCCCAAATTGTCCACGGTAATGGCATCGCCATAATCTCCGCTGTTTCCGCCAAGATAAGTGGAATAAACAAGTGAAGACCCTGTGGAGTCTATCTTGGTTACAAAGGCGTCACCATAACCTCCATATGCTCCCTGAAGGGGGTTCATAAGAGGGAAGTCCGTGGAAAAGGTGTCACCCGTCACATAGGCCGCGCCTGTGCTGTCAACGGCAATTCCATAGCTAAATTCAGCATTGCTCCCACCTAGATATGTGGAATAGACAAAAGCCGTACCCCCTGAATTTATCTTCGTGACGAAAATATCACCACCCGAGATATCTCCACCCCCATAAACGCCCTGTATGGGGTTCATTAGCGGAAAATTCGTTGAAAGGGTCCATCCCGTCACATAGGCGTTGCCTTGGGAATCAATAGCGATATCCTCCCCCATATCTTTACCGCTACCACCTATATATGTTGAATATATAATAGACGAACCAGCGGGGTTTATCTTTGTTATAAAGGCATCCCAAAGCCCTCCACCATGCAACACCTGTATTGCGTTAATGGTAGGAAAGTTACCGGATTTGGTAAAGCCTGTCACATATGCTGCCCCCGTGCTATCCACAGTTATAGCTCTTCCCGAATCCCAGCCATTTCCCCCCAAAAATGTTGAGTAGACAAGGGCCGTGCCTGTGGTATTTATCTTTGTAATAAAGGCGCCTGTTAGATAGGAACCACTTGTTCCTTGAAGGGGGTTCGTGAGGGGGAAATCTATGGAGCCGGATTCCCCTGTCACATAAGCCGCGCCGCTACTGTCAACGAAGATGCCAAAACCGATATCATTTAATTTTCCTCCAAGGTACGTTGAGTACACGAGCACAGGGTCTATGACGAGGTCTTTTCCGTGGTCGTATGAGGCCACGTCGAAGCCGTAGGTATTGTCCCCGAGTATCCTGTATTTCCCGTCCACGGCCACGCGCCTGCCGTCAATCTCCTGATAGATGACGGGTTTTTTCTCCAATATTTTCCCATCCTCGAGCCTTACCTCGAGGTCTCCTGTATCTGTTATCCTCATACCCTCGATGCCGTCGTAGACAAAACGCACCTTGGACACATCTCCACCCGGGCGCACGATTACGTCGTGCTCCAACTTCTGGTTATTGCCATAGAACCTCACGTCTATGTTCCTGTAGACCTCCTTGTATGTAACGGCCCCGTATGTGGGGATGTTCGTGCGCCACTTTGTCTTGTCATTGCCCACAAAGTAGTTCACGCGGCCTGCCTGCTTCTCATCTGCCACCACGCGGGGGGCCTTGTTGGCGCCAACGAATGAGAGCGAAACCACCCCGGTGGTGTGCTCTTCCTGCTCTTTTGTCTCAGGGCCGAGGATGTCCTTATTAAAAGAGGACTTCTCATAGGACTTTTTATCGGTCTTTGTAAGGGAGATGACCACGCCGTCGGTGGTAAAGAAGGTAGCGTGACCACCGCCCTTCTCATAGAACCTAACGGCCCCGTCCACCTGGCCCCTGTTCTCTATGAAATAAAGGGGCAGTTTGCCGTAGGTCTTTACAAGGGAGGCCTTCTGGGCCTCAGTTGGTAGGGTGGTCTTCCGAGGGAATTCAGTGGATGGTGTTCTATCCACCTTCATCTCTTCCACGGGGTTTTTCTCGCCGCCATTCTCTGCTCTTGCCATCCTCACCAAGGGCATGAACACAAGGACAAAGAGGAGAATAAGCCCCAGCGTGAGTATTGGGGCCCGGAGGCGCCTGAGACTACGCGCCCCCTTATCTTCAACTGAGGATAAAAAATGTGAATCATGTCCATTTGTTGATTTAAGGAACGTCTGATTAATTCGTTGTGACAGCCGGTTTTTTTCTTCTACTGTTCAAAAAAAACGAGGTTCTCGCTAAAAATGACCTTCGAGATGGTATTTAAAGGTTGTGCATTAGCGTTCCATGCCGCTCTTTACTTCCCTTTGCGGTCTCTGGACGCACCTCTCCTATGT
>CAYSMR010000225.1:0-3098 GCA_964432195.1 uncultured Zetaproteobacteria bacterium
TAATGAAATGAGTGCCATTTCTTCCTCCTTCGATATTAGCGGGCATAGTATGCCCAAATAAGCGGTCTGTTTGAACCGTAAAAATTATACCTGTTTAGGGAAGTACTGATTCATTCAGTGCTTCCGCACAGCCTGCGGATGGGCTGCCAAATCAGGCATCATAAATGCCTGATTTGCGAGCGACGGCAAAACCATGCTTTGCCGGAGCGAACTGATTTTTGCCAGGATGGCAATAAATCAGCACCTCCTCAGCCCAGATCAGCTCTGCTCGACCACTTCTCCGACGCGAATGATCTTCATCGCATTGGTGCCACCGGCTTTGCCCATCGGCGTACCCAGCGTCATAATGATCAGATCATCATTCTTGACCAGATCATCTTGCAGCATCAGCGCAACAGCATCGCGCGTAGCCTTCGGCGCATCCTGTTCACGGTAATCGCCGCTGATCGGCTTCGGGATCACATTGCGGAACAGAGTCACGCGGCCGGCTGTTTCAGCCGACGGCGTCAGCGCGTAAATCGGCACGCGGGTCAGGTGACGCGACATATAGAGCGCGGTATTGCCGCTCTGGGTGAAGGCTGCAATCACCGCGATTGGCATCAGATGCGATGTCTCCATCGCCTGACGGGCAATGCACTCGTCGACCGAATGCGGCGGGAAGCGCGGGTCTCGCGTCGATGTTGATGGCAGCACCTTCTGTTTCTCGGTCTCGATACAGGTGCGATGCATCGCTTGCACGGCCTCAACCGGATATTTGCCGGCCGCCGACTCGCCGGAGAGCATCACGGCATCGGTGCCGTCGAGAACGGCATTGGCGACGTCGTTGACTTCGGCACGGGTCGGGATCGGGTTATTGCACATCGATTCCATCATCTGCGTTGCGACGATGACCGGCGTGTTGTGCTTGGGCGCTTCGCGCAGGATGCGCTTCTGCACCGGCGGCACGGCAGCATCGCCGATTTCGACGCCGAGGTCGCCGCGGGCCACCATGACCGCATCGGAGGCTTCCATGATCGAGGTCAGATTCTCCGGCTCGACCGCTTCAGCGCGCTCGACCTTGGCGATCAGGCCGGCATTGCTGCCTTCGGCGCGCACCAGCGAACGGGCATACTCCATATCGGCGCCGTGGCGCGGGAACGAGATCGCGATGTAGTCCACGCCGATCGCGCAGGCTGTTTTGATGTCTTCCTTGTCCTTGTCGGTCAGCGCTGCTGCCGACAGACCGCCACCGGCGCGGTTGATACCCTTGTTATTGGAGAGCTCGCCGCCGACAACGACGGTGCAGTGGATCTCTTGGCCCTTGATCTCATCGACATCCATGACAATCAGGCCGTCGTTGAGCAGCAGACGCGCACCCGGTACGACGTCACCGACCAGCTCCTTATAGGTCAGGCCGACGCGTTCATCGGTGCCGGCGTCGAGATCGAGCGCGCCGTCGATTATGAAGTGCTGGCCTGGCTCGAGATGGGTCTTGCCGGTCTTGAATTTACCGATGCGGATCTTTGGCCCCTGCATATCGGCCAGAATACCAACGCAGACGCCGTGTTTTTTGGCCGCGGCACGGACATTCTCGGCGCGACGGCGATGTTCCTCCGGTGTGCCGTGCGAAAAGTTCAGGCGCACGACATTGACGCCGGCTCCAATCAGTTTGTCCAGCACCTCCGGCGATTCGGAGGCGGGACCCAGGGTTGCTACAATTTTGGTTCTACGAAATTCACTCACTTAAGCTGCACGCTCCTCAAGCATTGCGACGGCCGGCAATTTTTTGCCTTCCAGGAACTCCAGGAATGCGCCGCCGCCGGTCGAAATATAGGATACCTTGTCCGCGATGTCGTACTTGGCTACCGCTGCCAGGGTGTCGCCGCCGCCGGCAATCGAGAATGCATCGGATTCGGCAATGGCCAGCGCGATGGCCTTGGTGCCCTCGCCAAACTGGTCGAATTCGAATACGCCGACCGGGCCGTTCCAGACAATCGTGCCGGCCTTTTTCAGGATCTCCGCCAGCTCGGCCGCAGAGTCCGGGCCAATATCGAAAATCATGTCGTCATCCTCGACTTCAGATACAGGCTTCAGTATTGCTTCAGCTGTCGAGGAGAACTCTTTGCCGCAGACGACGTCAGTCGGCACTGGGATGTTGCCGCCGCGCGCTTCAGCAGCTGCAGTCAGGCTCTTGCAGGTATCGATCAGATCGGCCTCATAGAGCGAGTTGCCGACATTGTGACCGGCTGCCGCGATAAAAGTATTGGCGATGCCGCCGCCGACGACCAGCTGGTCGACGATTTTCGAGAGCGACTCGAGCACGGTCAGCTTGGTTGATACCTTGGAGCCGCCGACGATGGCGACCATCGGGCGAGCCGGGTTATCCAGCGCGCTGCCGAGTGCCTCGAGCTCTGCAGCCAGCAGCGGACCGGCGCATGCAACCGGCGCGAACTGGCCGGCGCCATGTGTTGATGCCTGGGCGCGGTGGGCGGTACCGAAAGCGTCCATGACATAGACATCGCACAGGGCGGCATACTTGCGGGAGAGAGCCTCGTCGTTCTTCTTCTCGCCGACATTGAAGCGGATATTCTCCAGCAGCACCAGCTCGCCGTCAGCAAGCTCCGGCGCATTGTCCAGATAATCCTTGACCAGACGAACCTCCTTGCCGAGTACTTTCGACAGGTGCCGCGCAACCGGAGCCAGCGAGAACTGTTCGTCGTACTCGCCTTCGGTCGGACGGCCCAGATGTGCCATGACCATCACTTTCGCACCGGCCTCGATCGCTTTCTGCATTGTCGGCAGGCTGGCGCGGATGCGGGTATCGTCGCCGACCTCGCCATCGACAATCGGGACATTCAGATCTTCACGAATCAGTACGCGCTTACCGTTGAGATCCAGGTCAGTCATTTTAATTACAGACATCAGCTACTCCTTGGAATGATGAACGCTCGATGCTGCTCATCAATGATGACAGCAGCATGACATTCTTGCTTTGTATTATGCTTGCGAACGCTTGTCGCTGCCGGTGTTCGCGTGAAACAGACGCCGGCAATGACAAACGTGGGAGCGCTCTTTCGAGACGCTCCCACGCAAGCTTGATCAGTTGTTGGCGACGTGAC
>CAYSMR010000226.1:0-3050 GCA_964432195.1 uncultured Zetaproteobacteria bacterium
GCGAATTCAGGCCTCCTTTCTTCCTGCTAATTTCTTAACCGGACAGCAGTGAGATCAAGTATTTGAATTTATTGAATTTTAGCCAAAATAGATTATAATGCCGAAAACTTGAAAAAGGTGGCTTTCCATGCCCAGATATAAGCGCTTCCATGATGCATCAGTCAGTGAAAAAATCCTCGATTCGATGTTTCTTGTTACGATCGGGCTGGCTTATCTGTTCGCCCTGCTGAACCTCTACTACACCCATCAGGGGCGTGATGGAGAACCCGGGCTCTCTGTTCAGGATGTCATGATCGCCTACTACGGCAGTCATAATCAGACCCGGCTCGGCGCAGCCATTAACGGACCAATGGAGCCCAACCTGCCGAACAAGGCTGCCAAGCAGGAGATTCTGGACTGGATCAATCACGGCTCGCCGGAAGATGAATTTCACGAAAAGGTCGAGCCGACTCTGAAGAATAACTGCGTGATGTGTCACTCGGCCGAGAGCGGCATGTCGATTCCCCATCTTACGTCGTATGCCGATGTCGTTAAATTAACCGAAACAGATACCGGCGCAACAATCCCGGCGCTGGTGCGTGTATCGCATATTCATCTGTTCGGCATCGCATTCATTCTGTTCTTTGTCGGCCGCATTTTCATCCTGTGTGAAATGCCGGTCTGGCTCAAACGGATCACTGTTGCCGTACCGTTTCTGTTTCTGCTGATGGATATTCTGTCGTGGTATATCACCAAAATTATCCCGGGGTTTGCCTATGTCGTCGTAGTCAATGGTGCGCTGATGGGCATCTCGTTCGGCGGCCAGGTGCTGACCAGTCTGTATCAGATGTGGTTCTACAAGCCGAAGTCCGTGCCGATCGAGATGTAGCTGCGGGGCAATAGTTCGGCTCCGGCGTGTAAATATTCCACGCACGCTTGTTTACAGCAGGGGCTAGCATCACTCTACGGCACAGGCCGGGAGCATATCGAAAGGAGGAGAAGATGAAAAAGATTTATATGATTCTGGCAGTAGCGGCATGCCTTGGACTAACGACGCAGGTGGCAATGGCCGAAGTGAATGTGGAGAAGATTTACAAGGCCAAGTGCAAGATGTGCCACAAATTCGACAAGAAAAAAATGGGGCCTGCGTTCAAGGATATGAACAAGGATCCGGTTGTACTGAAGGCGGCAATTACCGACGGGCGCAAAATGATGCCAAAATTCGGCAAGAAACTCAGCGGCGAGGAGATTGATGCGATGGTCGCATTTATCCGCAGCAAGCAGAGCACAGCGAACCCTTGCGCTAAGTAGACTTGTAGTAAATAGTTAGGGCATCACACTACCTGGGGAAGGAGAGTCTATGCGAATCAAACAGTGGATCGGGGTGGTGGCTGCCCTGACTATGCTACCTGTGGCCGCTTCGGCGTCCGATGAGATTGACGGAAAAGCGCTTTATCAGGCCAACTGCGCCCAGTGTCACGGTGCAACCGGCGAGGTGAGTGAATTCGGCAAGAAGCTGAAGCCGTTTCCTGCCCGCAATCACAGAGCTATTGCGCAGCTGGTCAGCCGGGATGAGTTTCGGCGGATCATTACCTACGGGGTCAAGGGCACGGCGATGACGCCGAAGAAATACAAACTCGATGCGCTGGAGATCGAGGCGGTAATCGACTACATCAAGACATTCGAATACACCCCGAATCTGGCAAATGGCAAGAAGCGCTTTCTGGCTGTCTGCGCCAGCTGTCACGGCAAGGACGGGCGCGCTATTACCGGCGTGGGCGCGAAAAACCTCGTCTACACCAAGCTCGACCTGAAAGGGATCGTGCATACGATGCGTTACGGACGCCCAGGCACATTGATGACCAGCAAGCGTCATCAGCTGAGCAATATGGACATTGCCGATATTGCCAGCTATGTCTATTCAATGCGCTACATGGCCAGCCCGGCCAACGGCCAGAAGCTGTTCAGCAAAAACTGCAGCGCATGCCATGCAACGCCGCGCGATATCAAACTGATCGGCAATGCCGCAACCACGCGTACGATTGCCGATCTGGATGATCGTCTTCTGGATCTGCGTATCCGTCATGGTCGCCATGTCGATCGCGCCGGCAAGAAGGTCGAGAAGCTCTCGTCCGACGAGATCCAGGATATTATTGCATATATGAGGAAGAGTATCTGAATATGAGCGTTACACCCGCAGACAGCGCCTCCCAACTGGGGGGCGCTGATCTTTTTGATCTGGACATTATCAAGAAATACGACAAGGCCGGACCGCGCTACACCTCCTACCCGACCGCGCCGATGTTTCATGCCGGCATCGGCGCTGATGATTATGCGGCGACGCTAGCGCGCGTTGCATCCGATGACGCGCCGCTGTCGCTCTATATCCATATCCCGTTCTGCAATACCGTCTGCTACTACTGCGGCTGTAACAAGATCGTCACCAAACAGTATGATCGCGCGGCCCCCTATCTGGAGCTGCTGCTCCGCGAGATCGATCTAGTCGCCGACCGGATGCGCGATGCCGACGGCAACGCCTGCCGTCGTCCGGTCACGCAGTTGCATTTCGGCGGCGGCACGCCGACCTTCATGAGCAATGAGCAGATGCGCGCGATCATGGAGAAACTGCGTTCCCGCTTTCAGTTTGTCGCCAAGGACGAGGGCGAGTTCTCGATCGAGATCGACCCGCGCGAGTGCGATGCTGATACCGTCCGCGTACTCGAGGAGATCGGCCTGAACCGAATGAGCATGGGCGTACAGGACTTCGATCCGGTCGTGCAGAAGGCGGTCAACCGCATCCAGAGCAAGGAGGAGACGCTGCGCGTACTCAATGAAGCGCGCGCGCGCGGCTTTGAATCGATGAATATTGATCTGATGTACGGCCTGCCGCACCAGACCGTCGAAACATTCGATGCGACGCTGAATACGATTATCGATTTCAGTCCGGATCGCATTGCGCTGTTCAACTATGCCCACCTGCCGCACATGTTCATGCCGCAGCGCCGCATTGACGAAGCCGCGCTGCCGTCGCCGCAGGAGAAGCTCAACATCCTCGAGCACAGCATCAACAC
>CAYSMR010000227.1:0-3040 GCA_964432195.1 uncultured Zetaproteobacteria bacterium
GGGGCTTTACGGCTGCCTTCGGCTTCGGCTTCGGCTTCGGCTTCGGCTTCGGCTTGGCGACCTGTGTCGGTTTTGTCGCATGCGCCTGTTTGGTCGGGCGCGCCTTGCGGCGGGCATGCCGCTCGATGCTGGCCAGCTGCTGGGCCGAGATCATCATCACCTCGATGCGTTTGAGCGGTTCCGGGGCGTGGCGATGCTGCCAGTAGATCACCGCGCCGATGATCGTGAAGATCAGCAGATGCAGCAGCAGCGCCAGCAGCAGATCCAGCGATTTCAGGTCGCCGCTGTCGTGATCGCGGCTGTGCGGCCCTCTAGCGGCGCGGCTCTGTGACAAGGCCGACCTTCCTGATGCCCGCGCTCTCGAGCAGGCTCATGATCTCCGCCACCCGCCCGTAGGGCGTTTTCGCATCGCCTCGGATGAATACCGGCAGGTCGGGCTTCGCTTTCCGCATCGCTTGAATACGCGGCGCTAACTGTTTGATATCTATGGTGTGATTCTGGATGAATACAGATCCGTCGGCATGAATGGATACGACCAGCGGTTCGATATTCTGCTGCAGCGACGGCGAATTGGCTTCAGGCAGATCGACATTAACCCCCTGCGTCAGCAGCGGCGCGGTAACCATGAAAATGATCAGCAGCACCAGCATCACATCGACTAGCGGCGTGACATTGATCTCGCCCATCGGTTCGAGATCCTTGCCCCATTTACTCTGTCCGGCCCACATTCCGACTAACCCTGAACCTTGATATGGCGGGCGATAATATTCAGGAACTCGGAACCGAACTGTTCCATATTGGCGCCGGTGCGCTTGAGGTCGGCCGAGAACTTGTTATAGGCGATAACGGCCGGGATCGCGGCGATCAGTCCGAATGCCGTCGCGACCAGCGCCTCGGCAATGCCGGGGGCGACGGCGATCAGCGACGTGTTCTTGGTCAGCGCGATGCCCTGAAATGCGTTGACGATGCCCCAGACCGTGCCGAACAGGCCGATAAACGGCGACGTCGAGCCGACCGTGGCCAGAAACGGCAGGTGGCGAGAGAGCTTCTCCATTTCGCGGGAAAAGGCCGCATCGAGCGAGCGGCGTACGCCGTCGATGCCGGAGGCGGCGATA
Organism: uncultured Zetaproteobacteria bacterium; assembly: GCA_964432195.1. GTDB lineage: Bacteria > Pseudomonadota > Zetaproteobacteria > Mariprofundales > Mariprofundaceae > Mariprofundus. The sequence goes on from CAYSMR010000227.1 coordinate 1,116, forward strand.
ATTTTACCGGCATCGTTATGGCGCGCTTCGCGGCGGGTGCGCATGAACTCCCGGTAGCCGGCCTGAAAAATATTCGGCAGCGGTGAATCGGGATACTGTTGCGGAATGCCGGCCAGAATCGTGTCCATATCCGAACCGCTCCAGAATGCCTGTGAAAAGGCCTCCGCCTCCTGATGCACCCTGCGATAGAGACGCCATTTATTGAAAATAATGGCCCAGCTGATCACCGAGAGCAGTATCAGCACGATCAGCACGCCCTGAACGATGATGCCGGCGTGTAAAATGAGATGGAGTATGGAAAGATCCTGACTCATGAAAGCTCCTGTTTGAGTATGGCGGCCACCGGGGCCGGGATTCTGCAGACCTTGCCGCTGCGGTCGATGCAGGCCAGATGGATATCGGCCTTCGTCAGCAGTTTGCGATCCTGTTTCCTGTAGATCTGCTGATGGAATGTCAGGCGCGCGCCGCGCAGGCGGGTAATACTGCTCTCGACGCTGAGCAGGTCGTTGAAACGGGCCGGCGCCAGATAGCGGACATGCGCCTCGGTGACGGCGAACAGTACGCTGTACTGCTGCTCGATCGTATCGAGCTCAAGGCCTGCGCTGCGCAGAAACTCGCTACGTGCGCGTTCCATGAATTTCAGATAGTTGGCGTAATAGACGACGCCGCCGTGATCGGTGTCCTCATAGTAGACGCGGATATCGATAAGGGCCGAAAAACCGGTCATAGCAGCGCTTCCTGTCGCTCGCTGCCGGGCAGCGCGCGTTTGAGATGGGCATAGGCCAGCGGCGTCGCCGTGCGGCCGCGCGGCGTGCGCGCAATCAGCCCCTCCTGCATCAGATAGGGCTCCAGTACATCCTCGATCGTATCGCGCTCCTCCGAGATCGATGCGGCCAGCGTATCCAGCCCGACCGGACCGCCGTTGTATTTATCGATTATCGTCGCCAGCAGTTTGCGGTCCTGATAATCCAGCCCCAGATGATCGACTTCCAGCCGCTGCAGCGATGCATCGGCGACGTTGCGGGTGATCGAGCCGTCATGCTCGACCTCGGCGAAATCGCGTACCCGGCGCAGCAGCCGGTTGGCGATGCGCGGCGTGCCGCGCGAACGGCGGGCGATCTCCAGCGAGCCGGTCTCGGCCGTATTGATATTCAGCAGCTGTGCCGAGCGGCTGACAATTGTCGCCAGCTCCTGATGCGAATAGAACTCCAGCCGTTCGATGACGCCGAAGCGGTCGCGCAGCGGGTTGGTCAGCAGGCCGGCGCGCGTCGTGGCGCCGATCAGCGTGAAGCGGGGGATATCCATCTTGATCGAACGCGCTGCAGGTCCCTGACCGATAACGATATCGAGCTGAAAATCCTCCATCGCCGGGTAGAGGATCTCCTCGACCTGCGGACTCAGGCGGTGTATTTCATCGATGAACAGCACGTCGCCCTCTTCGATATTGGTCAGCATTGCAGCCAGATCGCCCGGCCGTTCGATAACCGGTCCGGAGGTGCTGCGGATATTCACCCCCATCTCGGTGGCGATGATATTGGCTAGTGTTGTCTTGCCGAGCCCGGGAGGGCCGTAGAGCAGGACATGATCGAGCGTTTCGTGGCGCGCTCTGGCCGCCTGGATATAGATTTTCAGATTGGCGCGGATCTTCTCCTGCCCGATATACTCGTCCAGACTCTTCGGACGCAGCGCCGCATCCCAGTTGTCGGTGGGACTCGGCGCGCCGTCGAGCAGACGCTCGTTATCCAGTTCCTGTTCCATCAGCCGAGCGCCTTCAGCGCGGCGCGGAACATTGTCTCAAAATCGCCGGGCGCTATGCCCTTGAGCGCCTTGTCGAGCTGGGCCGGCTTATAGCCCAGATTGATCAGGGCCGAACGCACTTCGGCAACATGGCCGGACTGGCTGCTCGCGCCGCCGCCAGGTGCTGC
>CAYSMR010000228.1:0-3028 GCA_964432195.1 uncultured Zetaproteobacteria bacterium
ACCGCCCGCTGGGAGAGCTCAGCCGGCCCTGTGCTTCTGGTCAAACCGCAGACCTTCATGAACAACAGCGGCGAAGCGGTCGCTGCGCTGGCGCATTTCTACCGGGTACCGGTGCGGGATATTATCGTCGTCTACGATGACTTGGACCTCCCGTCCGGCAAACTGCGCATCAGGAAGGGCGGCGGCCACGGCGGCCACAACGGCCTGCGTTCGCTCCACGCCCATCTGCCGGGCAGCGATTATGTGCGCGTCAAAATCGGCATCGGGCGTCCGGCCCACGGCGATATCTCCGCCTGGGTGCTCGGCCGCGCCGATGAGGGTGACCGGGCCGATGAGGCGCGCATATTCGCCGCATTGCAGGATGAACTGGATCATCTGCTGACCGGCAAGACGGACACGGCAGCCAACCGGATCCATCTGGCGCTGCAAACAACAAAATAATGATTTCACCACAGAGGACACAGAGGTAAAAAAGCAGAAAAGCGCCCGAAGTTGAGGCGGGGCTTTTTCGGCCATTTTGTTCATACTGCTTTCTTTCACCCCTGCATCCTCTGTAATGAATAAATCAGAGGTAACACATGGCACTGAGTATCGGAATTGTAGGATTGCCCAATGTCGGCAAATCGACCCTGTTCAATGCGCTTAACGGCGGCGGAGCGGAGGCGGCCAACTACCCGTTCTGCACGATCGATCCGAATGTCGGCATTGTGCAGGTACCGGATGCGCGCATGGAAGCGCTGGCTGCGATCGTCAAACCGCAGGCTATGCAGCATGCGATTGTCGAGTTCGTAGATATTGCAGGACTGGTCGCCGGCGCGGCCAGCGGCGAGGGACTGGGCAACAAGTTCCTGGCCAACATCCGCGAATGCGCGGCCATCGCGCATGTCGTACGCTGTTTCGAGGATGAGAATGTCACCCATGTCGCCGGCAGGATTGATCCGCTCTCCGATATCGAGGTGATCGATACCGAGCTGATGCTGAAAGATATGGAGACACTGCAGAAGGCAGTGCAGCGCACCGAGAAGCAGTGCAAAACCGGCAACAAGGATGCCAAAGCACTGCTGGAGATTCAGCAGCAGGTGCTGGCCGGCCTTGAGGACGGCATCACCGTGCGCCGCCAGCAGCTATCCGATGATGCGCTGGAAGCGATCAGGGAGCTCTGTCTGCTGACCATCAAGCCGGTGCTCTATGTCACCAATGTCGACGATGACTCGCTGCCCGATGGCAACGCCTATGTCGAACAGGTGCGCGCATACGCCGCCGAAGAGGGCGCGCGCATCGCCGTCGTATCGGCCCAGATCGAATCGGAGCTGGCCGAAATGGACAAGGAGTCACAGACCGAGTTCCTCGCCGACCTCGGACTCTCCGAGCCGGGCCTGAACACGGTGATCCGCGAAGCCTATACGCTGCTGGACCTGATCTCCTACTTCACGGCTGGCGTCAAGGAGGTACGCGCATGGACCATTCATCGCGGCGATACTGCGCCGAAAGCCGCCGCCGTTATCCACAACGATTTCGAGAAGGGGTTCATCCGGGCCGAAACCATCGCCTATGAGGATTTCATCGCCTGCGGCGGCGAGACCGGGGCAAAAGAAGCCGGCAAGATGCGCCTCGAAGGCAAGGACTATATCGTGCAGGACGGCGACGTAATGCACTTCCGCTTCAACGTATAAAGGGAAATGCTGATTTATTCAGCATTTCCGTGCCGGCCATGGATGGCCCGCCATCATTCATCAGGATAGATGAATGAAACGGCTGGTCCGCCGCAGCGTGAGCGGCAGGATGCCGTGAATTAAATCAAACACGCAAGTGGTTGATTTGAAAGGAAAGGCAAAACCGCGGTTTTGCCTTTCCGCGCTGATTACAGGCAGGATGCCTTTTAATCAGCTTCTCCATAGACAGGCAGCAGAAAAATACTGCGATCCGGCAGTTTCGCTTCTACAATAGCGCCTATACCAATCATACACATCAACCATCAGGGAGACTCATTATGGACATCACAAAAATTCCGGCCGGCTCCAATCCGCCCGAAGAGATCAATGTCGTTATCGAAGTGCCGCAGCACGGCGATCCGATCAAATATGAGCTGGACAAGGAGTCCGGTGCCGTATTCGTCGACCGCTTCATGCACACGGCGATGCACTATCCGTGCAACTACGGCTTCGTACCGAACACCCTCTCCGACGACGGCGATCCGGTCGACGTGCTGGTCGTATCGCAGCATGCGCTGATTCCCGGCTGCGTGATCCCGTGCCGCCCTGTCGGCGTCCTACTAATGGAGGATGAAGCCGGCGTCGATGCCAAGGTACTGGCCGTACCGGCCTCCAAACTTAAGCCGGTCTACTGCAATGTGCAGGGGCCGGAGGACCTGCCCGCCTTCCTGACCGACCAGATCCGCCACTTCTTCGAGCATTACAAGGATCTGGAGAAGAACAAATGGGTCAAGGTGACCGGCTGGGGCGATGCTGCGGCGGCCAAGAAAGAGATCACCAACTCGATTGCTGCCTATGAGGCTGAGCAGTAATCGCATCAGCACCTGCACATTCCGATCATCATCAGGGCAGCTGAGCAATCAGCTGCCTTTTTTATGCCGGCAGCAGGTGCATAGTTGCCACTGAACAACACTTGGGAGATGATGATTAAAGGCATTCCGTCTATAATCAACAGGAAAGGCAAAAGCACAGCTTTGCCTTTCCTTACAAATCAACCGCTTGCGTGTTTGATTTAATTCACGGCGTCCTGCCGCTCACGCTGCGGCGGACCAGCCGTTTCATTCATCTATCCTGATGAATGATGGCAGGCCATCCATGGCCGGCACGGAAACGCTGACAAGCAGCGTCTCCCTAGGGAGGGCAGTATGCAGGAACAGATGATCCCCGCCGTATTCGGCATTATCGGTCTGATGATCGCATTCGCACTGTATCAGTCCGTCAAGCGATACCCGCCCGGTCATGGCAAGGTCACCGAGATCGGCGCCGCCATCCACTTGGGCGCAATGGTATTCCTAAAACGGGAATACACAATTCTC
>CAYSMR010000229.1:0-2982 GCA_964432195.1 uncultured Zetaproteobacteria bacterium
GGTCGAAATAGAGCATGCGCCAATAGTAGGGAGTTGCCGGAAAACTACACCCCCCCCCCGGCTAACGCCTCCCGAGCTGTTGCGCACGCAATCCCGGGAGCTGGCCAGTTGATACGAACACTGCTGATTGATGATGATGCCGACCTGCGCGGCCTGATGATCCAGATGCTGGCGCATCTGAATCTGATCGTCGTAACCGGGGTCGGTGACGGCTTTCAGGCGCTGGCCTGGCTGGAGCGGCAGGATGTGTCGCCGGATATCATTTTCTGCGATCTCGGCATGCCAAAAATGGACGGCATCGAGTTCCTACGTCACCTGGCCGTGCGGGGCTATGGCGGCCATATCGTGCTGATTTCGGGTATTGATCAGGACATTATCAAGGCGGCCGAACATCTGGGCCGCGAGCTGGGCCTGACTATCACCGGCGTGCTCGAAAAGCCTTTCAAGCAGTCTGATCTGGCCGCGATGATCGAGCGCTGCGGCGGCGCAGCCCCGGCAGCGCGAACGGCGGCGCAGCGGATCGAGCTGAGTCCGAATGAGCTCAGAGAGGCGATTCGCGGCGGCTGGATCGGCATTGTCTGCCAGCCGCAGGTCTGCATCCGGGAGCGGCGGTTGGTTGGCGTTGAGGTACTGGTGCGGATGAACCATCCCGAATACGGCCTGCTGCAGCCGGCCAGCTTCATTGAGGTCGCCGAGGCATCGGGGATGATGATGGATATTACCGAGGCGGCGTTCCGGCAGGCGGTGCGCTGGTGCGGCCGCTGGAATGCCGAGGATCAGTCGATCACGGTGTCGGTGAATGTGTCGATGGGCAATTGCGATATGCTCGATTTGCCCGAGCGGCTGACCGGCTGGGCACTGGAGCACGAGATCGATCACGGACAGATGGTGATCGAGCTGACCGAGACCCGGCTGGTCGAGAATCTGACGCTGAGCCTCGATGTAGTCAGCCGGCTGCGCCTAAAGGGCTTCGGCCTGTCGATTGATGATTTCGGCACCGGCTATTCGACACTGAACAAGCTGAAGCAGTTCCCGTTTACCGAGCTGAAGATCGATCGCGAATTTGTCGATGGCGCGGTACACGATCCGGTGACGCGAACGATTCTGGAGGCCAGTGTCAGCCTCGCCAAGGCGCTGAAGCTGACCGTTGTCGCCGAGGGCGTGGACGGGCAGCAGGACTGGGACTTCGTGGCCGCGCTCGGCGTCGACATGGTGCAGGGCTTTTTTGTATCGCGACCGATGCCGCCGGAGCAGGTGCTGGCATGGAAGCGGGCATGGGAACAGGGGTGAGCCAGGATTTTTCGTAAACGGCTGTGTCGTGATTCCATTTTCAATATCCCTGGCTATGATCGGCATCCCGTTTGCGCGACCGGTAAATCTGTTAGGGAGATGCTGATTTATTGCCATTTTGGCAAAAATCAGTCCACTCAGGCAAAAGCGCGGTTTTGCCATCGCGTACAAATCAACCACTTATATGGTTGATTTGGCAGGCCATCCATGGCCTGCACGGAAACGCTGATAATCAGCGCTTCCTTAGCGGACGCAGGTACACATCATCGGAGGCTGGTCATGCGAATCATTCACTGTTCCCTGATATTGCTGCTCATGCTGTTTGTTGCAGGCTGCAGCAATGATGAGCAGGATCATGGCACGGCCGCTTCCGATGCGCCGATAGTCAAGATCGGGCGGCTGATCTGCGGTGGCCATCTGCCGCTGGCAGTTGTGGAAAACCGTTATCAGCAGGATCTGCCGTTCCGGCTGGAAACTGTTCAGAATCACGATTGGGATGATGTGATCAGGGATATGAAGAGCGGTAAACTGGCCGGTACATTTCTCCTGTCGCCGCTCGCGATGAATATGATCCGCGACGGACTGCCGGCGAAGATCGTGATGATGGCCGATCGCAACGGCAACGGCTTTGTGCTGGCCGATAAATATCACAGTATCGCCGACCTGAAAGGGCGGCATGCAGTGATCGCCGTGCCGCACCTCTACTCGCAGCATCATGTGTTGCTCTATCTGGCGCTCAAGCAGCACGACGTGCCTTATCGGGATGTCAGCGTGATCGGCATGCCGCCGCGCGATATGATCAACTCGTTGACGCGCGGCGAGATCGACGGCTTTGTCGTCGGTGAGCCGGAGGGCCAACGTTCGATTTCGCTCGGGGTTGGTCATATGGCAGCGATTTCGCCGCAGATCTGGAAAGATCATCTCGATCATGTCTTTCTGGTCTCCGATGCGTTCATCCGAGATCACCCTGATCAGCTGCAGGCTCTGATTACCGCGCTCAAACGAGGTGGCGCCTATATCGAGCAGCATCCGCATGAGGCCGCGGTGATGGGCGAGGACTATACCGGCGCGCCCGCGACTGTGTTCGAGCAGGTGCTGACCACGCCGCTGGACTGGATCGACTATTCCGATATGAGGCCGACACAGTCGCGCATCGGTGAGATGGCGGCTGTGATGGTCGAGATGGGATTGTGGCCGGATCTGCCGACCGATCTCTCCGACTATGTCGATCAGCGCTTTATACTCAAAGCCGCATCGCATTGATTTGTATCGATTCGGTCGCCCTGGTCATGCGCTGATACGATGAATCTGTTCAGAGATATCCCGTTGCGCCGGGCCTGGTATGCGCTGATTCTGCTCGCTTCGCTGTTGCCGGCTGCGGTGCTGGCGCCGTGGCTGAGCGATCGGGCACATGCGCTGTTGCTGGAGCGGGCGATGCTGCGCGAGGAGTTGTTTCACCAGCAGATGGAGACGCATCTCTATCTGGAGACCAGACGGCTGGTATCGGTGCTGCAGAACAAGTCCGATCCGATTGCATTCTTCCTGCATCATGGTGGGCAGCAGGATCAGATCAGGGAGCTGCTGCGCAAGATCGGTGCGCGCGAAGCTGTCGTGAATACGACGACCGTTTATGATACTGACGGCCGGGCGCTCTTTTCCAGCCGACAGGGCGGGCATGTGCCCGCGCCGATT
>CAYSMR010000230.1:0-2968 GCA_964432195.1 uncultured Zetaproteobacteria bacterium
CAGACCCTGTGGATAGTTCTGTGGACAGATCTCCGGAATGATTGCGGCTGCTGGAAATATCACATGTCACAATCCATTGCCTAAATAACAGGCACATCATATTACTCTTTATTATCAGTTGCTTATAATTATTTTGTTAAAGTGGTTTATGCGATATTGGCACTATCTGTTCAAGCGCTGGTTTTGCACGCTTCTGCGGTGGATAAGTATGCCTGTATGGCCTCCGTTTGACTGTTCTGGTGCTGCAGTCGCTGCCTGATTGTGGCTGTCTCTGCTGTCGGCTTACTTGGGGCATTCGGGAGTAACTGTACTGCATGCATGGTTGCACAGGCGGGCGCGTGTTGCAGTTTTGAACGCATGAGATCTGTCCATTGTCTGATTCGACTCTTGCTCCGGCTGTTTGCCGCTGCCGTGCTGACCGGCGTGATCGGGACTGTGCCGGCGCATGCGCTCGGGCTGGGTGATTTTATCAATGCGCGTAACTGCTCGCAGATACTGGACAAGGGCTATTACAGCATCTGTTACGATTACCGGGTGAAAGGGGCCCGCTATGTCGGTTACCGGCTCGACGGCGGCAAGGTCAATGCCGGCAATATCAAAAAGCGACCGCGATTCTATCCGGACCGATCGATCCCGGCGGCCTACAGAACGAAACCCTCGGACTACACGAAAAACGAGTTTCATGCCGATCGCGGCCATCTGGCGCCGGACGCCTCATTCGACTACTCGCCGCAGGCGCTGCGTTCGGTCTATTCGATGGCCAATATCATTCCGCAATACAAATGGATCAACCGCAAGACTTGGGTGAAGGCCGAGCGATATGAGCGGCTGCTTGCCACCAGGCTCGGGCAGGTGACGGTGATCAACGGGGTGGTCTACGACGCGCATCCGAAACGGATGAAAAAGTCGGGCATCGCATGGCCGCGCGCATTCTGGAAAATGCTCTATGACGGCCACGGCTTCGAACGCTGCTTCTATTATGAGAACAGCCCGAAGGCGCAGGTCAGCGGGGACAGGCTGGCTGATCATGCTGTCGATTGCCGCACGCTGGGGCCTGCGACCGGCTGAGACGTATTTCTGAAATGGCACCATTCTTGATGCAGTTCCCAGGAATCAGTCTGCGATGATCGGGAGTCTGCGTTGGAGTATATTCAGTGCCAGCATTGTGAAAAAAAATATGCCGTCAGCGAGCGCCTTCGGACGGCCGTTGGTAAACAGATTCGCTGCAAGCATTGCTGGCAGCTGTTCGAGATTGAGATCCGGCATGATACGGCTCAGGCCAATGCGCAACAGCATGATCCACGTTCGACTGACCGGCAGCGACCTGATGTGACGGCGCCAGCTCATGCGGCAGCTCCCGATGAGAGGCCCGATGAGCGGAAATCGGATCGACAGTCCGCTGACAGACAGCGCCCCGAAGAGCAGCTGTTTGATAAGGGTGCTGATCTGCAGGCCGGGGGTGACGCAGCGCACAATGCTGCGTTTCTAAACGCAGCAGAGGAGACGCTCGTATCAGCGTCCGATGACGGAGATGTCGCAATGCCGGCTGCCGTCAGCGATGAGGGTGACAGAGCGGGGCGTGATGAGTCGGAGGAGCACAGCGATCAAACCGGTGTCGACAAGTCGAGTGGAGACAAGGAGGGGGCGGAGACTGCGGAAAAGAAGCGTTTCAATCTGCATGCGCTGATCAGTTCGCTGCTCGGTTTTATCCTGATCGGCCTCTCTGCCGCCGGCTATCTCTATCTGTATCAGCCGCAGCTGTTGCAACTGCAGGAACAGGCCGAGCGGCAGGCGATTATTCCGCAACAGCTGGTCAATCCGATGCAGCTGCAGGGGCCGCAGCCGGCCGGCGCGCAGCAGCCGCGTCAGCTAGAGCCGGAGGCGCCGCGTGATGCGGCGAGTGCCCCCAAATCGCTGCTCGACGGGCCGGATAATCCGTCGCAGGTATGCCGCGATGTCGCGGCCGATTACTGGCTGCGTACCCGTATGCTGGTGACGACGAAGTTGGCGACGGACGCCTATATGCAACTACTGAATATGAATCTCGAACAGGCCGATGAAATTCGCAAGCTGTGCCGGGATCGTCTGCAGCTCGGACGTTTGACGAGCGCGGCCAAAGCCGGGCAGATGCCGCCGTGGATCAGCCGGGAGATCCGTTCCCGCCAGTCATCCGTGTTGCCGCAGCCGGCCGATCATCGTTGATCACAGCTACTTCGGCCCGCGATTCGGTATTAGCACGCTTCTTGCTAGAGGTTGCTAGAGGCGGCCGGAGATGTTGCACAGCAGCATCAGATGCTGCTGTGCAATAACAGCAGGCTCAACTGTTTGGGAGGTTTGGTGTGGATATAGCAACCCTACTCGGTATCGTGATTGCGTTTGGTCTGGTGGTGTTCGCCATCGGCAGCGGTATCTCCAGTTTTATCGATCCGCCGTCGATGATGATCGTGATCGGCGGCACCGTCGGCGTGCTGCTGGTGGGTTACCCGCTGAATAAATGTATCGGCGTGATCGGCGTGGTCATGAAGACCTTTATGTACAAGGTCGATGCCGGCGCCGATGTGATCGCCAAACTGGTCGAGCTGGCGCAGACCGTGCGCAAGGATGGGATTCTTGCGCTGGAGAGCGAGGTCGGAAACATCGAAAACGAGTTCATGGCCAAGGGGCTGCAGATGGCGATCGACGGCCAGGAACCGGCAGCGATCGAGGAGATCCTCTATATGGAGATGGAGAAGGTCTCCGATCGTCACTCCATCGGCGCGGATATGTTCACGGCGCTGGGCACCTATGCGCCGTCGATGGGCATGATCGGTACGCTGGTCGGCCTAGTGCTGATGCTGCAGAACATGTCCGATCCGTCGTCGATCGGCCCGTCGATGTCGATCGCACTGCTGACGACATTCTACGGCGCGCTGATGGCCAATATCCTGTTTCTGCCCATGGCCGGAAAACTGAAAACGCGCAGCAAGGA
>CAYSMR010000231.1:0-2968 GCA_964432195.1 uncultured Zetaproteobacteria bacterium
CTCGCCGTGGCAGTTGGCGCAGCCGGCCTCGTTGAAGCGGGCAAAGCCCTCCGGCGTTGCCTTGCCCTGCGATGCGGCGATGACGAAGTCGGCCAGCTTGTTGATCTCGTCATCGCTGAGCATATCGGCATGCGCCGGCATCGAGCCTTCACGACCATCGGTGATCGTTTCGACAATCGTGTCGAAATCGCCGCCGTAGAGCCAGTCATCATCGGCCAGGTTCGGGAACAGCCCCGGCGCGCCTTCGCCGCCGGCACCGTGACAGGCGGCGCAGTTGTCGCCGAATATGGCCTTGGCCGATGATTCGGCAAAATTGCGCATGCCGGCATCGGCCAGCAGTGCCTGACCATCCATTTCAGCGACCTTTTTCAGATAGGGAGCCTTGATCGCCTCGTTCTCCGCGACAGCCTCCTTGAACTCCTTGATCTGGGTCCAGCCGAGGATGCCCTTGGTGGATTCATGGACCAGCGGGATGGCGGGGTAGAGGATGAAGTAGACGATGCACCAGATCCAGCTGGCGTGGAAGGCGATCATCCACCAGCGTGGCGGCGGATTGGTCAGTTCACGGATTCCATCCCATTCGTGGCCCGTATCCGGGGCATGTTGCGGCTTATTTTGTTTGGCCATGTTCAACCTCCCTCTTTATCTCCTCATCATTATCTTCATTCACAAAATCGCGATACTGTTCAAAGCGGTCGCGGTTGGCCGGCCTGAACACCCAGAAGTAGAGGCCGGCCATCAGCGCGGTGAGCACCACGACGATGATCAGCCCGACCCAGTCCGCGCGCGTCATTGCCTCCCAGTCGGTCGAGAAAAATGATTGCAGGCTACTCACGGTAATCCTTTCCTTTCTCGAATTTGACCATGGTGCCGAGCACCTGCAGATAGGCAATCAGCGCATCCATTTCGGTCTTGCCGCGCACGGCCTCGGCTGCGCCTGCGAAGTCGGCCTCGGTATAGGGTACGCCGACAGCTGCCAGCGCCCGCAGTTTCTTCTCGGTCAGTGTCTCATCAATGACATGCTCTTCGAGGAATGCGTAGTCCGGCATCACCGATTCCGGCACCAGCGAGCGCGGTGCGCGCAGATGCTGGCGGTGCCATGCGTCGGAGTATTTCTTGCCGACGCGAGCCAGATCTGGACCGGTGCGCTTGGAACCCCACTGGAACGGATGATCATACTTTGATTCGGCCGCCAGCGAGTAGTGGCCGTAGCGCTCCTTCTCGTCGCGGAACGGACGGATCATCTGCGAATGGCAGAGATAGCAGCCCTCGCGTACATAGACGTCGCGCCCTTCCTGTTCCAGCGCCGTATAGGGGCGGATGCTGTCCTCGTCCTTGTTCAGCTTCTCGATTACGTTATCGAGATAGAACAGCGGCACGATCTCGACAATGCCGCCGACGGAGACGACGATGGCCACCATGATGATCAGGCCCCAGATATTCTTTTCGAGTTTCTCCTGAAAGGTCATATCAGTCCCCCCCCCTATGCCCGGGCTGCGGCCGGCTTGCCCGCGCCGCTGCCTTTGATCGTCATGACGATGTTATACAGCATAATCAGTGCGCCTAGCAGCACCAGTACGCCGCCGACTGCACGTAATACATAATACGGATGCATCGCGACGACGGTCTCGGCAAACGTATATACCAGATTGCCGTAGTCATCGGTGGCGCGCCACATCAGGCCCTGCATGATGCCGGAGACCCACATCGCGCAGATATAGATCACCGTGCCGATTGTGTGGATCCAGAAATGGGTGTTAACCAGCGAAACGGAATGAATATCGGTTTTCCACAGGCGCGTGACTAGGTGATAGATTGCGCCGATCGATACCATCGCGACCCAGCCCAGAGCGCCTGAGTGCACATGGCCGATGGTCCAGTCGGTATAGTGGGAGAGCGCATTCACTGTTTTCAGTGACATCACCGGGCCTTCGAATGTTGACATCGCATAGAAGGCCAGCGACACGATCAGGAAGCGCAGTACGTAATCATCGCGCAGCTTGTTCCACGCGCCGGAGAGCGTCATCAGGCCGTTGATCGCGCCGCCCCAGGACGGGATGATCATTGCGATAGAAACGGCGGCGCCGAGTGAGCCGGCCCAGTCGGGCAGGGCCGTGTACTGCAGGTGATGCGCGCCCAGCCAGACATAGCCGAACATCAGCGCCCAGAAGTGCAATACCGACAGGCGATAGGAGAAGATCGGCAGATCGGCCTGCTTGGGGACAAAGTAGTACATAATGCCAAGGAAACCGGCGGTCAGGAAGAAGCCGACGGCGTTATGCCCCCACCACCACTGGATCATCGCGTCATGCACACCCGAGAAGATCGAGTAGGAGTGGGTCATCGTGACAGGTATCGCCAGCGAATTTACGACATGCAGATAGGTGATCATGATCATCATGCCGAGGAAGAACCAGTTGGCTACATAGATGTGCGAGGTTTTCCGGTTGGCGATGGTCATGACGAAATTGAACATGTACGAGAGCCAGACCACGGCGATCAGGATATCAATCGGCCACTCCAGCTCGGCGTACTCCTTACCCTGTGTCCAGCCCATCGGGAATGAGATCACGGCCGAGACGATAATCAGGTTCCAGCCCCAGAATGTGAACCAGGCCAGTTTGTTGCTCCACAGTGGTACGGCGCAGGTGCGCTGTACGACATAGAAGGCAGTCGCCATCAGCGTGCAGCCGCCGAATGCGAAGATGACCGCATTGGTGTGCAGTGGACGCAGGCGTCCGAAGCTCAGATACTCATTCAGATTCAGCGCGGGGAACGATAACTGCCATGCAATAATATCGCCCACCAGTGCACCGACAACCAGATAAACCACTGCACAGACTGCAAATGCTTTGACGATCGCCATATTATAGTTGGGATGTTCCGGGGCATTTCCGACCACTGTCTCCACCTCCTGAAGTTTTTAAGATGCATCCCATACTCTACTTAAAAAAAATAAATTGTACAT
>CAYSMR010000232.1:0-2959 GCA_964432195.1 uncultured Zetaproteobacteria bacterium
CCGCCGGCAGCAATTCGTGAAATGGTCGGGCCGGCTTTCTGAGCGGCCGCGCAATGCGCCTGGAATCACGCCACCACCATTGCAGCGGCAGCCCTTCAAGCCGGTCTGTTTCTATGGTTTCAGGGCGGCTGTCAGCTTCCAGCACAATATGCATGCCATCATCAAGCTGCACGACCTGAATGCTGCAGACGCAGCGCAAATCGACTTCATCCTCGATAAACTGCCGCACTGCATTGATTTGGGGCGTTACCGCCATGCAACCGGAATGGCGAACAGGCCGGTGGCTCGCCGGGGCGTAAAAACCGGGAAATGATCCCCGCTCATCGTTTCCGACAAACCAGCGCACCCGACGGCGGAACCGCCCTTCATGAGGGTGAACCGGAATCCATTCCGTTTCCGCATGCATCAGCGATTTGAAGGCTTCGGACACCCAGCCTGATTTCACTTCAGCCTGTTCGGCTGAAGAAATAAACTGCAATGCACAACCGCCGCATATCCCGGCCAGCGGACATGGAGGCGCCACACGTTTATCAGATGCTTCAATCACTTGAACGATTTTTGCTCGCGCAGTTCCACGTCGTTTACCCAGCAGCCGCAGCTCCAGCAGATCACCGGGTGCAGCATTGCTTGCCAGTACAAATGCCCCATCCACGCGCACCAGCGTTTCACCGCCGGACAGAATCTTTTCAGCTATGCCTGTCATCATTGGTTCAGATCGCTCTTAAGTTGACTTAATCGCTGTCCAAAACCGGCATCTTCCACCACTCGCACTCTGATTTTTTTCACCAACTGACTTAATGCGGATGAATCCCGGTTCATCCTTCCCGCCAACTCAGCCAATGTATGCTGGCCAATCTCGGTCACCAACCAACCGGTAATTGCGCGAGCTTCTGCAAACAAACGCTTTCGACTGGGGCCGCAAAGTTCTTCCTCATCGAGATGGCATTCCTTGCAAACAGAGGAAATGATCTCTTCCAGAGATATCTTCATCTGCACTGGCTCATTGGATTGAGCCATAGCCAGTTGCAGGAAGTGATCGTCGCCGAGAACCCGCGTATCTTCCCCACCCTGATGAAACTCATTCCTTCGCTTCTCATCCAAAGCATCCAGTACAAAGCGGCTATATTGATTTCGAGCTGATCCTGCCGAGTCGCCAAACTGCCCCAGCACCCAGTCAGTTGTTAACCACGGAATCACTTCATGTCCCTGATAAGCGCGGTGTCCGCTCCACTCATAATCCGCAGCATCACTCACAAGCCCTGCACGAACCGGGTTAAGGTGGATGTAGCGCACCAGTTCCAGAAGGTAACTGTCCGCATCGACCAGCAAAGCCTTATACCGGCCTTGAAACAAATGTCCCGTTTTTCGCTGACGACAATTAATCCAGCGCGTATAGCGAAAAGAGAGATTCTGCATAATTCTGGAAAGCGGGGTGTCAGCAACCTGAATGGCAAGGTGAATATGATTATCCATCAGACAAAAAGCATGTATTCGGTGACCATATCGCTCGATCCCTTCCTGAACCAGGAAATAGAACCGGGAGCGATCCTCACCGTCTGAAAAAATATCCTGGCCGCCATTGCCACGAAGCATGACATGATACAGTCCGCCGGAAACATGAATTCTTCGTTTACGAGCCATAACTGAATAATATCGAATAGATCAAATAACTCAATAACTCATGCCTGACCCCATTAATGAAGTTGACTTAATCGCTGTCCAAAACCGGCATCTTCCACCACTCGCACTCTGATTTTTTTCACCAACTGACTTAATGCGGATGAATCCCGGTTCATCCTTCCCGCCAACTCAGCCAATGTATGCTGGCCAATCTCGGTCACCAACCAACCGGTAATTGCGCGAGCTTCTGCAAACAAACGCTTTCGACTGGGGCCGCAAAGTTCTTCCTCATCGAGATGGCATTCCTTGCAAACAGAGGAAATGATCTCTTCCAGAGATATCTTCATCTGCACTGGCTCATTGGATTGAGCCATAGCCAGTTGCAGGAAGTGATCGTCGCCGAGAACCCGCGTATCTTCCCCACCCTGATGAAACTCATTCCTTCGCTTCTCATCCAAAGCATCCAGTACAAAGCGGCTATATTGATTTCGAGCTGATCCTGCCGAGTCGCCAAACTGCCCCAGCACCCAGTCAGTTGTTAACCACGGAATCACTTCATGTCCCTGATAAGCGCGGTGTCCGCTCCACTCATAATCCGCAGCATCACTCACAAGCCCTGCACGAACCGGGTTAAGGTGGATGTAGCGCACCAGTTCCAGAAGGTAACTGTCCGCATCGACCAGCAAAGCCTTATACCGGCCTTGAAACAAATGTCCCGTTTTTCGCTGACGACAATTAATCCAGCGCGTATAGCGAAAAGAGAGATTCTGCATAATTCTGGAAAGCGGGGTGTCAGCAACCTGAATGGCAAGGTGAATATGATTATCCATCAGACAAAAAGCATGTATTCGGTGACCATATCGCTCGATCCCTTCCTGAACCAGGAAATAGAACCGGGAGCGATCCTCACCGTCTGAAAAAATATCCTGGCCGCCATTGCCACGAAGCATGACATGATACAGTCCGCCGGAAACATGAATTCTTCGTTTACGAGCCATAACTGAATAATATCGAATAGATCAAATAACTCAATAACTCATGCCTGACCCCATTACTGACCCCATTACATCCGTCGCTCAATATGTCCAGCATTTCTAAGCTGCCTGTGCGGCAGTGAACAGTCGCCGCAGCAATCTCGAACTAATTTCGATATTTCTAAGCTGCCTGTGCGGCAGTGAACGGATGCTGCTATTCGTGATGGCCGGATATGCAGTTTCTAAGCTGCCTGTGCGGCAGTGAACAAGAAACAGCGCCGGAGGATTACGGCACGATATTTTCTAAGCTGCCTTGGGCGCTCATCAGAATTGACCCTCTTCTGCTCATAGAAACGAACCCACTG
>CAYSMR010000233.1:0-2941 GCA_964432195.1 uncultured Zetaproteobacteria bacterium
AGGCCGAAGCCAGACGATACAACAAATCGTATCCCGGCGAGTTGATGCATTTCGACACCAAGCGGTTGCCGTTGCTCAAGGGTGAGAATGCGACCAGGCCTCGTGAATATCTGTTTGTGGCCATCGATGATTTCTCACGCGAATTGTATGCAGGCATCTACCCGGACAAAACGCAGTACAGCGCGGCCGCCTTTCTGCAGCAGGTGCTGGATGAATGCCCGTATACCGTTGAGTACACATATTCGGACAACGGCAAGGAATACAAGGGCACAGATGCCCATGAATTCGTGAAGCTGTGCCGGGATCATGGCATCGGACAGAAGTTCACCCGTTGCAATCGCCCCCAGACCAACCGCAAGGCCGAGCGGGTAATCCGAACGCTAATGGATATGTGGCATACGCGGGAACAATTCAGGGATCGTAAACAGCGCCAGATCAGCTTGTTGCGATTCATCAACTTCTACAATACTGTCAACCCACACAAAGGCATTGATGATATGACACCGCAGGAAAAGCTCTTTGAGCATTTCTACGGACAACAAAAAATGTAAACAACGCGATGATTTCTAACAACTTCTGCACTTTCGGATAATCAGATGGCATTCCATGGAACAGGAGGAGTATCGATGCGCGGTTCGGACGATCGTCAGGAGACATTGTTCAGCACGGTGATTCCGGAGCAGCGAGTACCGTCAGATCATCCATTGCGTCCGATTCGTCGGATGGTGGACGAAGCGCTGAAGGAGTTGGATGTCGAGTTCAACGCGCTGTATGCGGATGGCGGTCGCGCCTCGATTGCGCCGGAGAAGCTACTTCGGGCGCAGCTTTTGATGGTACTTTACACAATCCGCAGCGAGCGGCAGTTGGTGGTGCAGATCAACTACAATCTTCTGTTTCGCTGGTTTGTGGGCTTCTCGATGGATGACGAGGTGTGGCATCACTCGACTTTCACCAGGAACCGCGACCGCCTGCTTGAGGGCGAAGTTGCGCACAAGTTTTTTGCGCGGGTGCTGGATCAGGCCCTTGCCGCCGGCCTGCTTTCGAAGGAGCATTTCAGCGTGGATGGTACGTTAATCGAGGCTTTGCCCTCGCTGAAGAGCTATCGCCCCAGAGATGAGAAGGAACCGCCGACAAAAGGGCAAGGGGACGGAGGCCAGGCCCAGCTACATGGGGCATTTGCTGATGGAGAACCGGAACGGACTGGTGGTGGACGCACGAGTGAGTCAGGCCACCGGCACAGCCGAGCGCGATGTGGCGATGGAGATGGTCAAGGGGCGCGGAAACAGGCATCGCGTGACGGTGGGTGCGGACAGGAATTACGATACGAAAGGTTTCATCAGGGCGATGCGCAAGGCCAATGCTACGCCGCATGTGGCGCAGAATGTCAGCAACCGTTCCTCGGCGATTGACGGACGCACCACGCGCCATCCGGGTTACAGGATTCGCAAGCGGATTGAAGAATGTTTTGGCTGGGCCAAGGTGATTGGAGGCATGCGCAAGAGCCGGTTTGTCGGGCGGGAAAAACTGGATTTCCAGTTTGTGCTTACTATGGCTGCCTACAATCTGGTCCGGATGCGCAATCTGGGGCTGGCAGCGTGTTGATGTGGAGAATCCCGAGGGGCTGGTGCGCCCGACATTCTGGATTCGGCTCGAATTCAGGCCAGTTCAAGACCAAAACCGGCACTTCACAGGTTACGGAAAAGCAGCTCGACGTTCCTGCTTCACTTCGGCAGTGGAAAAAACAAAATGTACCAATCATTTTCAACGGCCTGCTAGGCTTGCCGCATGAGCAGAGATCCCGAAGCCATCATCGCCACCATCCTGAACGAGCTGCAAGCGCTGCGCGGCGCGCGCGTGATCGCCGCGATGAGCGGCGGCGTCGATTCATCGGTTATGGCCGTGCTGCTCAAGCAGGCCGGCATCAATGTGATCGGCGTATTTCTCAATGTCTGGGACTATTCGCGCGACGAGGTGAACCGACACGGCTCCTGCTGCTCGCTGGAGGACTCCTACGACGCCCGGCGCGTGGCCGATCATATCGGCATCCCGTTCTATGCGATGGATATGCGCGAGAAGTTCCGGCGCGACGTGATCGCCCCGTTCATCGCCGATTATGAATCGGGGCGCACGCCCAACCCGTGCGAACGCTGCAACCGCTTCGTCAAATTCGGCGCGCTGCTCGATGCGGCCGATCAGCTGGAGGCGCGCTATGTCGCGACCGGCCACTATGTGCAGCGCCGCGACGCCGCCGACGGCATCCACCTGTTCAAGGGCAACGACAGCCGCAAGGATCAGAGCTATTTCCTGGCCACGACCAGCCGCGCCCAGGCCGAGCGCATCCTGTTCCCGGTCGGTTCGCTGGAGAAGAATGATACGCGCCTGCTGGCCCGCCATTTCAAGCTGCCGACGGCCGACAAGCACGAGAGCCAGGATATCTGTTTCATCCCGGCCGGCGACCGCATCGCATTCCTCAAGCGCGAAGGCGCCAGCGCCGGCTTCCGGGCCGGCGATATTGTCGATCACGAGGGCAATATCCTAGGCCGCCATGCCGGCATCGCCCATTTCACGCTCGGTCAACGCAAGGGACTCGGCCTGCCGGACGGGCCGTGGCATGTCGTCGGCCTCGACGGCTCCACGGCGCGCGTCATCGTCGCTCACCCGGCCGACGCGCTGATCAGCGACGTTGTGGTTGGCGAGCTGGCATGGATTCGCCGCCCGGCCGACGGAGAGGCGCTGACGGCCAAGGTACGCTATCAGATGCAGCCAGCCCCCTGCCATATCGAGCCGCTTGACGGCGCCACGCTACAGCTGCATTTCGAACAGCCGCAGAAACCGACCGCGCCGGGCCAGGTCGCGGCCTTTTACGCCGGCGATGAGCTGCTCGGCGGCGGCATCGTCAGCCGCATCATTCGGGAGCGCTGACGCGCCCGGCAATATCAGC
>CAYSMR010000234.1:0-2932 GCA_964432195.1 uncultured Zetaproteobacteria bacterium
AGCGATTTTATTAAATTGAGAACGTGTTAACTGCATGAAACAATTATACATATTTTCAATTAATGTTAACAGACCCTAATCAGGCCGGCGTGAACACGAACGGATCGGAATGGATATCCTGCATCGATGCGCCGCCCATGAACGCCTGCTGACGCAGCGCATTGACGATCTGCGGATCGCCGCAGAGATAGACCCGGTAGCCGGAAAACGAGCCCAGCCGCTGGCCCGGAATATCGACAATATTACCCTGCGCGCCGCCGGCCGGCGCATCTCCGTGCAGCACGCACGGCGTATATTCAACCTGATCGAAGCGTTCGGCCAGCGCGCGCAGTTCATCAATCAGATAGAGCCCGGGCGTCGCCAGACTGGCATGGAAGATATGCACCGGCCCGCTATGCCCCTGCTCCAGCGCGTCGCGCAGGATGCCGTAGAGCGGCGCCAGCCCGGTACCGGCGCCGACCAGCAGCAGCGGTCGTTGCGGATCATCCGGCAGATAGAAGCAGTCGCCGGAAGGGCCGAAGAACGAGAGCTCACCACCGGCCTCAACCGTATCGAACAGCCAGCCGCTCATGCGCCCGTCCGGCACGCGTTTGACATGCAGCTCCAGATACGGATCGGACGGAATGCTGGCCAGCGAATAGCTGCGCGTCAGCTCATCCTCGTCGCGGATCAGGTTGATAAACTGACCGGCCCGGTAGCTAAAGCCGTCGGGCACGGCAAAGCGCAGCCGCACAATCGTCTCGTTCATCAGATCCTTGCTAATCAGCCGCGCACTGTATTTGGGAGAGACCGTAGCCAGACCGATCTCCATATCCTCTTCCGGCTTGCAGATACAGGCGAGGAAGTAGTTCTGCGCGGCCAGCGTATCCTTGATGCCAAACTGAGAGGCAGCCGGCGGCGTTCCCTTCAGCGCCCGCGTCAGACAGGTCTGGCAGGAGCCGGCCTTGCATGAGGATGGCAGCATGACGCCGTGACGCTCCAGTGCCTCCAGCACGGTTTCGTCGCTGGCGCAGAAATAGTCCTGCCCTTCAAAGTGTATTGTTGGCATCTCGCTCTCCCTGTTCTGTTTCAGATACGCTTTGTACAAAAAAAAAGAAGGGAGCACAAGCTCCCTTCTCCTGAGGATAAAACAGCGTCAGCGATCGAGTACGTCGTCGCGGGTGCTCTCAGCGATTGCAATCACCTCCCGGATCAGATCGTCGCCCACGCCCAGTTCAGCCAGCGTGGCGCGCAGATGCATCAGGATATGATCGAAATGGGTATCGTTCAGCCCCATCTTGATCAGATGACGATGCCCCTCGCGCATATCCTTGCCGGTATAGTTATGCGGACCGCCGAAGGCCATGGTCAGAAATGCCTTCTGCTTGGCCGCCTGCTTCTCCATATCGACGCCCTCGAAGAAGCGCACGACATAGGCATCAGCCAGCACCCTGCGATAGAAAACATCGACTGCGGCATTGACCGCCGCCTCGCCGCCCAGTTTCTCATAGAGGCTCTTCTCGGATGTCGGAGGCGTTTCATCCTCCACCATCGTGCGGCCCGCGCTGGCCATGCCGGAGAGCACGGTCGGCAGGATCAGGCCGAGCACTGCAAACATCAGAAATACGGGGATAAATGTCTCTAAATGCATGATCGATTACCTGTCGAGGACGTCGTCACGGACCGAATCGGCTACGCTGATCACAGTATCAATCAACTCCTGGCTCACGCCGAGTTCGGCCAGCGTTGAACGCAGGTGACAGAGAATATGATCGACGTGCGTATCATCAAGTCCCATCTTGACCAGATGGCGATGGCCCTCACGCATATCCTTGCCGGTATAGTTATTCGGTCCACCGGTGACCATGGTCAGAAATGCCTTCTGCTTGGCCGACTGCTTCTCCATATCGACGCCTTCAAAGAAGCGCGCGACATATTTGTCCGCCAACACCTTGCGATAGAAAATATCTACAGCCGCATTGATCCCCGCATCGCCGCCGAGTTGTTCATATACACTGCTCATATCTTTATTCCTCCATAGTTTCGATCCATACCCATTAGTATGTAAGCGGTATCATAGCGACACTGGACAAAAGCTGTCAACTTAATATATCTTTCCGCTTATGCAACTGACCCAATACACCGACTACTCACTGCGCGTGCTGCTGTTTCTCGGCCTCAACCCGGATCGCCGCTGCACAATTACTGAAATTGCGGAAGCGTTCGATATCAACCGCAACCATCTGGTCAAGGTCGTGCACAACCTCTCCTCCAGCGGCTGGATCACGACCATACGCGGCAAGTCCGGCGGCATGGTGCTGGCTATCCCGCCGGAGAATATCAATATCGGGGCGGTTATTCGCCATACCGAACCGCACTTCGATCTGCTGGAGTGCTTCGATTACGAGAACAATACCTGCGTGATCGCGCCGGCCTGCGCGCTCAGACAAGCGCTCTACAAGGCGCGCAAGGCGTTCATGGAGGTGCTGGATTCGTACAATCTCTCGGATGTACTGACCCGGCCGGACGATATCATTCAGCTGCTCGGCATGCCGGATCTGAAACAGGTCGCCTGACCCCTCCCCCCGCCTGCGGGGGCTCGCAGTAGTGGTTACAGACTGAAGATTACTGCCCTGACGATGGCTGAGCGGCTGCGCCTGCGGCGTGGCTGTTCGCACTGACTGCCGCTGCCGGCTTGCGCTTGACGACAACGCCGCCCGGCAGCAGCGCAATCGTCTCATATTTATGGCTCAATGCAGCCATATTGCGCGCCAGCTCATGCTGCGCCTCCTCTCGCGGATTGAATGCCAGATACGTTACGCCGCTGATTTTCGCCTCGAAATCCTGCAGATCCGCGCCAACCGGCGGCAGCGGCAGCACATCGCGACGCGTGGCCAGCAGCGTTCTGGCCGGCCACTGGCTTGCCGCGATAAACTGGTCGGCCGGCGCGGCG
>CAYSMR010000235.1:0-2923 GCA_964432195.1 uncultured Zetaproteobacteria bacterium
CCACCGCCGCGCAACTGCGCATCGATCCGCTCCACCTGCCGGCGCAGCTCCGCCTGCGTGCCGTTATTGATGATCGTGAAATCGGCCGCGGCGCGCCGCGCTTCATCATCGCACTGGCGCGCGACGATCGCATCGAACTGCGCCCCGTTGCGATCGCCGCGGGCCAGCACGCGCGCCCGCCGGATTGCCAGGTCGGCCAGCACGACAATAACCCGGTCCATGCGCCCGGCGCCGCCGGACTCGATCAGCACCGAGGCCTCGATAATCGTATAGCCCCCCTGCTGACACTGCAGCCACGCCATTTCGGCCTGCCGGATCAGCGGATGCATAATCACATTGAGCCGCTGCGTACGTTCCGCATCGGCAAAGCAGTATTCGCCGAGCCGCCGCCGGTCCAGCGCGCCGTCGGCGGCGAGGATCCCGGTCCCGAACTCATCAACGAGCCGGCGCAGTCCGTCGCTGCCGGGCGCAACGACGGCATGGCCGACCTTATCCAGATCCAGCACCGGCGCGCCCAGCTCGGCGAACATCGCCGCTGCGGTGCTCTTGCCGCTGCCGATGCCGCCGGTCAGGCCGACCCGCAGCGGGATCACGGCGCGCCGCTCATCCGGCCATCCCGACCATCCCGGTCATGCCCAGATACCAGCCCAACAGCCTATCACCCCAGACAAACCAGATCATGCCGGCCACGGCCAGATAGGGGCCGAACGGGATCTCCGCGCGCAGACCGCGCCGGGCCAGCAGCAGAAAGATCGCGCCGGCCACGGTGCCGACCAGCGAAGATGCGAGTATAATGAACGGCAGCGCCTGCCAGCCCATGAATGCTCCGAGCATGGCCAGCAGCTTGAAATCGCCATAGCCCATCCCCTCGCGACCGGTAGCGAGCAGGAACAGCCGCGCAATCAGCCAGAATACGCCGTAGCCGGCGACCGCTCCGATCAGCGCGCTCTGCCAGTCGCCGTTCCATGCCGAAAAGGCGAGCCCCAGCGCAATGCCGGGCCAGGTCAGCGCATCGGGCAGCAGCCCGGTCTCCAGATCGATAAAGCTGAGCACCCAGAGCAGCGAGAAGAGCGTCAGCGCGACCGCCAGATCGATACCCGGCCCGTAGCGCCAGGCCAGCCAGCCCCAGCTGACCGCCATCAACAGCTCCAGCAGCGGATAGCGCCAGGAGATCGGGGCGCTGCAGTGGCGGCAGCGGCCGTTCAGCCAGAGCCAGGAGAGCAACGGGATATTGTCGTAGGCGGCAATCGCATGACCGCAGGCCGGGCAGCGGCTGCCCGGAAACGCGATCGATTCGCAGCGCGGAATGCGATAGACGCAGACATTGGCGAAACTGCCGACCATCAGTCCGACCAGCGCGCACAACCAGACCAGCGCGCTCATTCGTCCCCGTCCCCGTCGCTCTTTTTCAGGCGGTAGCGCAGCGAGCGGAAGCTGATGCCGAGCTCTTTGGCCGCGCGGGTGATATTGCCGCCGGTTTTGGCCAGCGCCTGCTCGATCAGCTGCTGCTCGATCGTCGCGATCCAGCTGTCCAGATCGCCACCCTGCTGCTGCAGCGTCTCCAGCGTCAGCGGCGGCCCGTCCGGCGCGCCGCTGTACATCTCGTTGAGCAGCGCCTCATCCAGCTCGCCGTTATCGGAGAGCGCCAGCATCCGCTGCAGCAGATTCTCCAGCTCGCGCACATTGCCCATGAACGGCAGCGTCACCAGTTTACGCAGGCATGCATCGGTCAGGCGGGCGCGCCCCTCGCTGCACTGGCGCACAATCGCCCGCGCCAGCAGCGGGATATCCTCGCGCCGCTGCCTAAGCGGCGGCATATGCACCGGCACGACATTGAGTCGGAAAAACAGATCCTCGCGGAAATGGCCCTGCTGCACCTCGGCCTGCAGATCGCGGTTGGTCGCGGCGATAATGCGCACATCGACATCATGCTCACGATCATCACCGACCCGGCGCACCCGCTTCTCCTGCAGCACGCGCAGCAGCTTGACCTGCATCGCCGGCGGCAGCTCGCCGACCTCGTCGAGAAACAGCGTACCGCCGCTGGCCGATTCGATCAGCCCGGTCCGATCAAACTCAGCCCCGGTGAATGCGCCCCGTCGATGCCCGAATAGCTCGGACTCGAACAGCCCGTCCGGGATCGCGCCGCAGTGCACCGGAATGAATACCCCCTCGGCGCGCTTTGAGCTGGCATGCACCAGCCGCGCAGCCAGCTCCTTGCCGGTTCCCGACTCGCCGGAGATCAACACCGCGTAATCGGTTCTGGCCGACCGACGCAGCCGTTCGCGCACGCGCTGCATCACTTCGGAATCACCCAGCAGCATCTCGTCCGCCGTAGCCGGCAGCGCCTGCTCCGTCGTGCCGTGCTCGCGTCCGGAAGCCGGCGTTGCAGCATCGCGCAATGCCCGCTCAACAGCCGAGGCGAGCTCCTCGCCCGACACCGGCTTGGTCAGGTAATCGAATGCTCCCTGCTTCATCGCCGCGACCGCCGTATCAGCGCTGGCATAGGCGGTCAGCAACAGCACGCGCGCCTGCGGCTGACACTGGCGGGCCATTGCAATCACATCGAGGCCGGCATCGTGTCCATCCATGCGCAGGTCGGTCAGCACCACGTCAAACGCGCGTTCGCGCAACAGCTGCGCGGCAGCCTCGGCGGAACCGCAATCGCAGACCTGATGGCCCTGCAACTCCAGCCCCATGCTTAACACCTTGCGCGCGTTCGCCTCATCCTCCACCAGCAGAATTTCAGCCATGCGTCGCCTCCTTGCCGTCGGAGCACTCTGCCCGATCCGCCTGCAACGGAGCACAGACCCGGAAGCAGACCCGTCCATCCCGGTCATTCGCCTCCTCGCGCCAGCCGTCGGCCATGCAGACCTGCCGCACAATCGCCCACCCCATCCCCCTACCCCCCGCCCCCCCCCCC
>CAYSMR010000236.1:0-2858 GCA_964432195.1 uncultured Zetaproteobacteria bacterium
CAGGCCAAGGCGGTCGTGCTGGCGACCGGCGGCGCCGGGCGCATCTTCAGGGTGACGACGAACGCCCATATCTGCACCGGCGACGGCGGCGCGCTGGCGCTGCGGGCCGGACTGCCGGTTGAGGATATGGAGTTCTTCCAGTTTCATCCGACCGGCGTGGCCGATGTCGGGCCGCTGATCACCGAAGGGGTGCGCGGCGAGGGTGGCTATCTGATTAATGCGGAGGGCGAGCGCTTTATGGAACGTTATGCGCCGACAGCGAAGGATCTGGCCAGCCGGGATGTTGTCTCGCGCGCGATTGCTCTGGAGGTTCGCGAGGGGCGCGGCTGCGGCCCGAACAAGGATTATGCGCTGCTCAAACTCGACCATCTGGGCGAGCAGCTGATTATGGAGCGGCTGCCCAATATCCATGAGCTGGCGCTGCGCTTTGCCGGCGTGGACTGTACCAAGGAGCCGATTCCGGTGCAGCCGACGGCCCACTATACGATGGGCGGCATTCCGACGAATCGCTTCGGCGAGGTGCTCTACAATACGCCGGAGGGCGAAAAACACTGTCCCGGTCTCTATGCGCTGGGCGAGGCGGCCTGCGTCTCGGTGCACGGAGCGAACCGGCTGGGAGGAAATTCGCTGCTCGAGATTATCGTCTTCGGCCGCGCCTGCGGCAATCAGGTGATGAAGCGGCTGAAGCAGCATCGCTATCATCCGCAGCTGAACAGGGATTGCTGGCGGGCGGGTGTGGCGCGCGTCGAGGCGTGGCTGACACGCGCAGGCCAGTCTGGGGGCGGACGCATTGCCGATATCCGCCTGCGCATGCAGACAATTATGCAGGAGCATTTCAGTGTCTATCGTACTGATGCTGTGATGCGCGACGGCGTGGAGCGGCTGGAAGCGCTGGCGGCGGAGCTGGCCGATGCCCGCCTCTCCGACGGCTGCCGGCTGTTTAATACCGAGCTGATCGAGGCGATGGAACTGGAGAATCTGATAGCGCTGGCGCGGGTGACCGCAGCCGGCGCACTGGCGCGCACCGAATCACGCGGCGCGCATGCGCGCGATGATTACCCTGAACGCAATGATGCCGGCTGGATGAAGCATACGCTGGCCAGCATCTATGATGATCGCGTGCTGCTCGATTACAAGCCGGTGCGCACGCGGCCAATGACGGTGGAGAGCTTTCCGCCCCAAAAGCGGGTCTACTGATATGAGTGAAACGATCAGACTCTCGATATTCCGTTTCGACCCGGAGCGTGACGACAAGCCGTTCATGCAGGCCTTCGAAGCGCCGCTGATCCGTCCCGGTATGAAGTTGCTGGATGTGCTCAATTATATCAAATGGGAGGTCGACGGCAGCCTGACCTATCGCCGCTCCTGTAGCGAGGGGGTGTGTGGCTCCGACGGCCTGAATATCAACGGCGTCAACGGGCTGGCCTGTATCACGCCGGTTGCAGGGTTGAAGCGGCCGATCCATGTGCGACCATTGCCGTCGATGCGGGTGATCCGCGATCTGGTTGTCGATATGGATCACTTCTTCGACCAGTACCGCCAGATTCAGCCGTGGCTGAAAACGCGGACGCCGACGCCCGAGCATGAGCGGCTGCAGGCACCGGAGCAGCGCGCCGAGCTCAATGGCTCCTATGAGTGCATCCTGTGCGGCTGCTGCACGACCTCATGCCCGTCGTGGTGGTGGAACGGAGATCGCTTTCTCGGTCCGGCCGCGCTGTTGCAGGCCAATCGCTGGATTGTCGATTCGCGCGACGAGGCGATGGGCGAGCGGCTGGATCAGCTTGAGGATGCGTTCCGGCTCTATCGCTGCCACCAGATCACCAACTGCATGGAGGCCTGCCCGAAAGAGCTCAATCCGACCGCGGCGATCAATCATATCAAACGCAAGCTGCTGGCGCGAAAATCCTGAGTCGGCACAGGTCATGGTGAGCGCATCGGAACTGGCGATTCGGCGGTTGAGGTATCGCATCAGCCGGCAGGGCATGCTGGAGCTGGACGCGTGGCTGGCGCGGCTGTTGCAGGCCGATCTGCAGGATGTGGCTGTCGCTGACGCGATCGATGCGTTGCTGCAGCTGGAAGCACCGGAATTGCAGGCGATGATGCTGCGTCAGCGCGCACTGCCAGCGGCCTTGAGGCGCTGGTTGTGAGATCTATGGTCTGGGTGCTGATCGCGCTGGCGCTGGCGGCCTGCAAGCCGGTGCAGAGCGCGCCGCCGGTTGAAGCAGGGCCGGCGTCGGAAGCTGTGGCCGATTCCGTGCTGGTGTTCGAGCCGGATCATGTCGATATCGGCACTGTCAGGGAGGGCGAGGAGGCGATTGCCTATCTGCGCCTGCGCAATGCCGGCAATACGATGGCCACGATTGTCTCCATCGAGACATCGTGTGGCTGCAGTGTGGCGGAGCCTGAGCAGCGGTTGCTGATGCCGGACGCCTTCACGCGCGTGAAAGTGGTTGTCGATACCTTTGCCAAGCAGGGGGAGGCAAAGAAGTGGGTGCAGATCACCGATGATACCGGCCGGCGCAGCAGGGCGTGGCTGACGCTGTATGTGCAGCCCAATCCGCATCTCAAGGTCGGCTCGCGCTCGATTTTTCAGGGCAAGTGCGCAGCCTGTCATTTTGATCCGGGGCGGGGCAAGCAGAGCGGTCCGGCGATCTATCGGGCGGTCTGCGCGATGTGTCACGGCGCGCGGCGCGAGGGAGTGAGCGGCCCGTCGCTGCAGTACCATCGCGATGCCGATGCGCTGGCCGCGGTGATTGCCAACGGAGCAGGCTCGCAGCATATGCCGGGCTTTGCCCGCGCCCGCGGCGGGCCGCTGACGTCGGAGCAAATTGCCGTACTCGCCCGATGGCTTTCAGCGC
>CAYSMR010000237.1:0-2851 GCA_964432195.1 uncultured Zetaproteobacteria bacterium
CAAGTATTATTATACTTGGAATGGCAAATTGGCTTGGCAAGATTTGGGCTAACCGCATGATGGTTAGTGAGAGAGCAAAACACGAATCTGATTTGGGCTTGTAAGCACCTGCTCCTCAATGTACCGATAGGAGCCATCGGGCGCAGCGAGGTTGAAACTGATAGCATGCACCCATGCCATTCGATTTAGCGGTGATTGATCTCGACAACACGCTCTATAGCGCCGATTCGGGCGTGTTTGCGCGCATGGACAGGCGGATGACCGCCTTTGTCGCCAGGGAGCTGGGCGTGGATGCGGCCGAGGCCGACCGGTTGCGAGTGAAATACTGGAAGGAGTACGGCACGACGCTGCGCGGCATGATGCTGCATCACGGCATGGCGCCGGAAGCGTTTCTGCATGATGTGCACGATATCGATGCGCATGAGATCTTGGAGCGGGACGAGGCGCTCGATGCCGCACTGGCGCGGCTGCCCGGGCGCAAGGTGATCCACACCAACGGCATTCGCGAGCATGCCGAGCGGATTCTCGAAGCACTCGGCATCGCGCACCATTTCGCGGCGATCTACGATATCCGCTTCAACAACTATATGCCGAAGCCGTGCGCGCAGACGCTGGCCGATCTGATCCGGGCCGAAGGCTTCGCGCCGAAACGCACGCTGGTTGTCGATGATATGGCGGAGAATCTGGCCGCAGCCCGTTCGCTGGGCTGCAAAACGGTGTGGATCACCCATGAGCCGTCCGGCCGCTGGGATTATCATATTCCCCGCTTCCACGATCTGCCGGCCGCGCTGCAAAGCGGGCCGCCAGCCGAAAAGCACTGAGGGGCGCAGCGCGCCCCTCAGTCCAAGCCAAAAAGCCTCGAACTACTGATTCATCCGTTCGAAGAACTCGGCGTTGTTTTTGGTCGCACCGAGCTTGTCGATCAGGAACTCCATCGCATCGACGGTGCCCATCGGCGACAGGATCTTGCGCAGGATCCACACCTTCTGCAGCTGCTCGCGCGGCGTCAACAGCTCCTCCTTGCGGGTGCCGGACGGTGCGATATCGATGGCCGGGAAGATGCGCTTGTCGGTCAGCTTGCGATCGAGCTTGATCTCCATGTTGCCAGTACCCTTGAACTCCTCGAAAATCACCTCGTCCATCTTCGAGCCGGTCTCGACCAGCGCTGTCGCGATAATCGTCAGCGAGCCGCCGCCCTCGATATTGCGCGCCGCGCCGAAGAAACGTTTCGGCCGGTGCAGTGCATTGGCATCGACACCGCCGGTCAGGATCTTGCCGGAGGACGGCACGACGGTGTTGTAAGCGCGCGCCAGGCGGGTGATCGAGTCGAGCAGAATCACGACATCCTTGCCGTGCTCGACCAGCCGCTTGGCCTTCTCGATCACCATTTCGGCCACCTGCACATGGCGCTGGGCCGGCTCGTCGAATGTCGATGAGACCACCTCGCCCCGCACCGAGCGTTTCATATCGGTCACCTCTTCGGGGCGCTCGTCGATCAGCAGCACCATCAGCTCGACCTCCGGATGGTTGGCCTCGATCGAGTGGGCGATCGACTGCATCATCACCGTTTTACCGGTGCGCGGCGGCGCCACCAGCAGCGCGCGCTGGCCCTTGCCGATCGGCGCGACGATATCGATGATGCGGCCGGTCATATCCTTGTGGCCCGGCTTGTCGATCTCCATGCGCAGCCGCTCGTTCGGATAGAGCGGGGTCAGATTATCGAACAGCACCTTCGTGCGCGCCGCTTCCGGCGATTCGCCATTGGTCGTATCGACGGTCTTCAGCGCGAAATATTTCTCGCCGCGGCGCGGCGGGCGGATTTCGCCGGCAACGGTATCGCCCTTGCGCAGAAAGAAGCGGCGGATCTGATGGCCGGAGACATAGACATCGTCCGGGCCGGAGAGGTAGTTCGCATCGGGCGAGCGCAGGAAACCGAAACCGTCGGGCAGAATCTCCAGCACGCCCTCGCTGTAGATCGTGCCGCCGCGCAGCCCGTGGGCGCGCAGGATCGCCGATACCTGCTCCTGCTTGCGCATGCCTGCGGCATTATCGATATCATAGGAGTCGGCCAGCTCGAGCAGCTCGGTCGGCGACTTGGCCGACACCTCTTTCAGATGCAGCGTCACGCCGACCATTTCGTCGGAAATGCGCTCCTCCGGCTCGTCGCGACGATTGCGCTTGTTATTGCTGCGTTCGCCCTTCTTCCAGCGACCGCGACGCGGCTGCTCGGCGGCGGCATCCTGCCCGTCGCCCGATGACGCATCGGCGCCGCCGGCTGCCTGCGCGCCCTCTTTCGCAGCCTCTTTGCTGCCATCGACGCTCTCGGCCGTTTCGCTCTTGCGCGGACGCCCCCGGCGGCGCGGCTTCTCCTCAGCAGGCGCGGTACTCTCGCCGGATTCTGCCGTAGTACTCTCCGCCGCTTCAGTCGATGACGCTTCGGCCACGACCTTGCGCGGACGCCCCCGGCGGCGCGGCTTCTCCCCAGCAGGCGCGGTACTCTCGCCACTGCCGGCCGGAGCCTCCGCATCGGCGGCCGGCGCTTCGGCAACGACCTTGCGCGGACGCCCCCGGCGGCGCGGCTTGGCTTCGGTATTTTCTTCAGCTGTTGCTACAGCGGCCACATCCTGTGGACTTTCAAGTTCCTGAGACATCGGAAATTCTCCAAAAGTAGACGCAATCAGTAATAAAACAGCTCATTCCTGTAACGATTTTATTACTGATCACGATTAGGGCTTAAGATTCGGCTGACAATAGTTGGCGAGTTAACAGTCCAAAGGGACAGCCGGAACGCCGGCGGATGCGCCGGCAGCGCAGCCATTGCTAAAGCCGCGCCGCGCCACTGTCAACCACC
>CAYSMR010000238.1:0-2838 GCA_964432195.1 uncultured Zetaproteobacteria bacterium
AGAGGCGACATAACATGGGGCGATTCGGCCCGATTTCCGGTCGCGATGCAAGCGCTTGACCCGCCCGCATGTTGGCCCATGATGCGCGCATGTTTTTCGGGAGTCTGGATACGCAGGATTGGCAGCCGGTGCGCCACTGGAAGCCGCAGGAGGCCGGTGTGAGCCGCGATTGCGCCGCCGTGCTGACAACGGCCGGTTCGCTGACCCGTTTTCTCGAGCGCCACTTCGGAATCCGGCTCGATGTGTGCCTGCACGACCAGTTCGTCGATCAGACGCGTACGGACGAGGCGGCGCTGCTCGGCAGTGACCCGTCCGACTCGGTGCTCAGGCGACAGGTGTCGCTGATGCATCGCGGCTCGGTGATGTTCGATGCCGAATCGGTGCTGCCGCTGGACGGGTTGCCAGCCGATCTGATGCAGGATCTGCAGGAGGGCAAGCGCCCGCTCGGCAATCTGCTGCTCGATCGCGGCCTGTCGCTGTCGCGCTCGGATCTGAGCGTCGTGCAGCTTGATGTCGACGGCACTCACAACGGCCGCTGGGCGCGCCGCTCGGTGCTGCGTTCGCCGTCGGGCACGCGGGCGCTGGTTGTCGAAGTGTTCCATCCGGAGATGTGGAAGCGCATCGAGAGCACGGCGCGCCGCTACTCCCGCTGATCCGCCGATGAGATTCACTCCGGCCGGCAGCCTCTCCGACTGGTGCCGGTTGCTGCGCATCGACCGGCCGGTTGGCTACTGGCTGCTGCTCTGGCCGACGCTGTGGGGCCTGCTGGCCGCATCGGGCGGCCTGCCGAGCCTGAAAAACAGCGTGATTTTTGTCGCCGGCGTACTGCTGATGCGCTCGGCCGGCTGCGTGATCAATGATATTGCCGACCGCGATTTCGATCCGCATGTCGAGCGCACGAAGCATCGCCCGATTGCGGCCGGCAGGATTGCTCCGGGCGGCGCACTGGTCGGCTTTGTCGCGATGCTGCTGCTGGCGCTGTTGCTGGTCGCGCAGACCTCGCTGTTCGTCGTCGAACTGGCCGTTGTCGGCGCGCTGCTGGCCGCCTGCTATCCGTTTTTGAAGCGCTATACCCA
Source organism: uncultured Zetaproteobacteria bacterium (assembly GCA_964432195.1). GTDB lineage: Bacteria > Pseudomonadota > Zetaproteobacteria > Mariprofundales > Mariprofundaceae > Mariprofundus. Next base: position 1,077 of record CAYSMR010000238.1, read on the forward strand.
TTTTCCACAGGCCTGGCTCGGCATGGCCTTCGGCTGGGGGGCGGTGATGGCCTGGGCGGCCGAGCGCGGCGATATTGCGTCGCCGCTGCCGTGGCTGCTGTTTGCGGCCAATGTCTGCTGGTCGCTCTCCTACGATACTGCCTATGCGCTCGGAGATCGGGCCGACGATCTGAAGATCGGTGTCAAATCGACGGCGATCTGGCTGGGCGAGCGGACCGTGCCGGTGATCATTGTGCTGGGCCTGCTGACGATCGCGCTGCTCGGGCTGGTCGCGTTTCTGAGCGGCGGTTTCTGGGTCGGCATCGGCTGGTGGCTGGCGCTGCTGCTGCAGCTGCTGCTCTGCGGCCGGTTGTTGCGCTGCGGCGAGCGCTGGGGCTTCGAGTTTTTTCTGCAATCGCACTATGTCGGCGCGCTGTTTGCGCTCGGTTTTCTGATTCAGGGCTTGTCGGAACGTCTTTGAGGTATATAATGCCTCGTTCACGGGGGCGAATTGGCTTCGACGGAGATGCTGAACCCTGTGGGGCATGTCGGGTTGTTGGCCCCGTAAAAAGCTGGCAGTTTGTTATAATTGCAAACGACGACGTAGAACTAGCTTACGCTGCGTAAGTTACCCCGCTCTCGAGGTGTCCATCCATCGGGAATCCGGGGCCATTTAGATGGAATCGCCACTCAGGGCTGGAGACTCGTGGTCCTGGGGGTTAAATAGTTACGAATCGACCCCTTGGGCACTTTGTCCGTTCGGTTTCCTCGGGGTGCTGTTTGAACGGACTAAACATGTAGAACCGCAGGCTGATGGTTTCCGGACGCGGGTTCGAGTCCCGCCGCCTCCACCATTTGAAAAAAGACAACCCGTCTCTTCAGAGAAAAACTCTGGGTAGACGGGTTTTCTTTTTCCCTTGTATTCAAAGGGTTTCGGCCGTTTTGACATCTTTCCGGAACCACTCTCCAGCCATCTGATTCTCTCTATTCTCCGGATATTATTCTCTGTTTGAGCCGGTATTCTCTGTTTTCTCAGACTTAGTCCGAAACAAGTCCGGTTGCAGATATCCTTTTATAATAAGCATTTAGCCAAATAACTGTATTTTGGAGTTGTGTTAAGACATCAAACGGTCTGACCAAACCACCCGATTTCACAAACCAAAAGTCTCTCGCAGGTTTCGGGAAGTGATATTTATTCGGATTTCCAGCGGATCAGTATTGCTTGGGAAAGTAGTCCTTGCCCGCCTGCCAGAGGTATTTATCGATCTGTTTCAGGGTGAAATCTTCCAATCCATAGAACCGGCTAAACTCCATCAGCACGGCATGGTATGTAGGATAGTGCTTGAGGTCGTCCTTTTTGAACTTGAAGAATTTGTCCACCCGCTTGAAATGCATGAGCATCTTTTCGACAAAGCTGTCATAGATCGGATAGTCCTCCGGGAAATGATGGCTGCAATACTTTGTAGCAAACGAATAAAAGTTAATGGTTTTTTGGCCGTTTACCTTAACGAGGGCAATATCGTTCACAAGAGTAAGATCTCGGCTTGAGAGGCGCTGGTCGATATCCAAATCAACGATGTGCTTGGCAACGGTGAACGGTGAAAAAATATTTGTACTGTAGAAATCGTTCAGCGAACAGACCTTGATCAGGACATCATCCATATCAACATTTGTGGGATACGTCTCAGCGAAAAGCTTTCTCAAGCTACTCTCCTGCAGCACATAATTCTCCAGTGAATCCCACCGCTCAAGATACATGGATACCTGCTCAGCCGATGGCCGG
>CAYSMR010000239.1:0-2829 GCA_964432195.1 uncultured Zetaproteobacteria bacterium
TAACCCTTTTCAGCTAATTTTTTAAGGATGTTGTTGCGCTCAAGTTTTAAGAGCTTTTTGTTTTTATGATTTTTAGAAAATTTTACACTACTTAAAACTGCTTGATTTTTGGTGTTTTTTGCCAAAACATGAAGCGCTTTTTGCTGTGCAAAACCCACCTTAAAACAGAAGATTAAGAATATACCATATATGTAAGGTGTAGAAATTGGTTTCAAATGATGTGAAAATTTAGGTCAAATATAGCGTTAAAGACCAATATTATAGACACTTTTAATAAGGATATTAAATTTAGTATTTAAAGATTTGAAATCTAGATAATAATTTATACATTTGCACACCCAAAAAATGGGGTTATATAAAATAATAAAAAATTATAATTAATTAGTATGCCAACTATACAACAATTAGTACGCAAAGGAAGAACCAAAATAACCAAGAAGAGTAAATCGGTTGCTTTGAATTCATGTCCCCAACGTCGTGGCGTATGTATGCGTGTTTATACCACAACACCCAAAAAACCAAACTCTGCTATGCGTAAAGTAGCACGTGTAAGGTTAACTAATGGTAATGAGGTAAATGCTTACATCCCTGGTGAAGGACATAATTTACAAGAGCACTCTATAGTATTGGTTAGAGGTGGAAGAGTAAAAGATTTACCTGGTGTTAGGTATCACATAGTTCGTGGGGCTTTAGATACAGCAGGTGTAGAGGGGAGAACGCAACGTAGATCAAAATACGGTGCCAAACGTCCTAAAAAATAATTAGTAATTCTGTAACGCGAAGACATGAGAAAAAGAAGAGCAAAAAAAAGAGTGTTGCTTCCAGATCCTAAGTTTAATGATCAACTAGTAACACGTTTTGTAAATAACCTAATGCTAGACGGTAAAAAGTCTATAGCTTTTAAAGTATTTTACGATGCTATTGATATTGTAGAGCAACGTAAACAAGACGAAGAAAAAACCGCTTTAGAAATTTGGAAAGACGCCCTATCAAACGTAATGCCTCACGTAGAAGTACGTAGCAGACGTGTAGGGGGAGCCACTTTTCAAATCCCAATGCAAATTAGACCTGATAGAAAAATTTCTATGGCCATTAAATGGATGATTCAATACACTAAAAAGCGTAACGAAAAATCTATGGCACAGCGTTTAGCTAATGAAATATTAGCTGCTGCTAAAGAAGAAGGTGCTGCTGTTAAAAAACGTGTAGATACACATAAAATGGCCGAAGCTAATAAAGCATTCTCACATTTTAGATTCTAAGGTTAATGGCAAGAGATTTAAAATATACTAGAAATATAGGTATTGCTGCACATATTGATGCAGGTAAAACAACTTGTACAGAACGCATCTTATATTATACAGGTGTAAGTCATAAAATTGGAGAGGTGCACGATGGTGCCGCTACCATGGATTGGATGGAACAAGAGCAAGAACGTGGTATCACTATTACCTCTGCTGCTACCCACTGTGTATGGCCTTATAGAGATCAAAAATATACCGTTAATATTATAGATACACCAGGTCACGTAGATTTTACCGTAGAGGTAGAAAGATCTTTACGTGTGCTTGATGGTGTCGTCGCACTTTTTAGTGCCGTTGATGGTGTTGAACCACAATCTGAAACAGTTTGGCGTCAAGCGGATAAATACCGTGTACCCCGTTTAGGATTTGTAAATAAAATGGACAGACAAGGTGCTGATTTCTTTAACGTGTGCACGCAAGTAAAAGAAATGCTAGGCGGTAATCCTGTACCATTACAAGTACCCATTGGCGAAGAAATAGATTTTAAAGGAGTTGTTGACCTCATTTCAAAAAAAGCAATTATTTGGAATGAAGAAGACAAAGGGATGACCTATAATGAAATTCCTATTCCCGAAGAACTACTAGACGATGTAGAAAAGTACCGTGCTCAATTAGTTGAAGCGGTTGCTGAATATGACGAAGAGTTAATGGAAAAATTCTTCGAAGATGAAGATTCTATTACCGAAGACGAAATTATTGCGGCGCTTAGAGCTGCTACTATAGATATGAGTATCATACCTATGATGTGTGGTTCTGCCTTTAAAAATAAAGGTGTTCAAGCGATGCTTGATGCTGTTATGCGATACTTACCTTCTCCTTTAGATATTGATGCTATTGAAGGTGTAAATCCTGATACAGAACAACCTGCTTTTAGAAAACCAACTGTAAACGAGCCTTTTTCGGCTTTAGCTTTTAAAATTGCTACAGATCCTTTTGTAGGACGTTTAGCATTCTTTAGAACCTATTCTGGATTTTTAGATGCCGGTTCATATGTATTGAATAATCGTTCTGGTAAAAAAGAACGTATATCGCGTATTTATCAAATGCACTCTAACAAACAAGAACCAATCAAACGCATTGAAGCGGGCGATATCGGGGCAGCTGTTGGATTTAAAGATATTAAAACGGGCGATACCTTAACGGATGAAAAACACCCAATTGTTTTAGAATCTATGTCTTTTCCAGCACCAGTAATTGGTATTGCAGTTGAGCCTAAAACTAAAGCAGATGTAGATAAATTAGGTGTTGCCTTGTCTAAATTAGCTGAAGAAGATCCAACTTTTGTTGTAAAATCTGATGAAGCTTCTGGGCAAACAATTATCTCTGGAATGGGCGAATTGCACTTAGAGATTATTGTAGATCGTTTAAAACGTGAGTTTAAAGTTGAAGTTAACGAAGGACAACCTCAAGTAGAATATAAAGAAGCCTTAACCAAAGATGCCGAGCATAGAGAAGTATAGAAAAAAAAATGAAAAGAAGATAAAAGAAGGATGGAATTACTCTCCTGATGAGATAACACAGCTTG
>CAYSMR010000240.1:0-2823 GCA_964432195.1 uncultured Zetaproteobacteria bacterium
GCGCGACCGTTTCATTATATGAATGGTTATCTGTCGATGAAGCGGCATAAGCCACCACCGGTTGCAATGGTAATAACACATTCGCCAAAATAACAACTGCTCGGAGCAGATTGATAAAATAATTTCGCATGGTTCCTCCCTAAAATAACGCTTAGCCGAAAATTTAATGTTACTTTTCGGTTTCAAATAGTGGCAATAAATATTGTTCAATTGTCGATTTGTCTAATGGTCCCACATGCCGAATTCCCACCACGCCTTGTGCATCCACAAAGAGGGTGGTGGGAATTCCACGTATTTGAAAAAGCCCGCACCGCTGCCGTTCCCGTCGGATCCGGGGGCGGCCCTGTTCCTGGAACTGATGATGCAGATGCTGGCATTTTTTATTCTGCTCACCTCCTATGCGGTGATTGTCGAGGACAAGCGTCTGGCTGCGCTGGGTTCGCTGGCCGGCACATTCAATCCGCTGCCGCGTGGCGCCAACCTGACCAAAGGTGAAGGGCCGGCATTGCCGACCCGGGATATCGTAAAAGGGGCAACCGCACCGAAGCGGACCGCCAAGGAATTGACGGAAGTCTCCAAACAGCTCGGTCTTGGCGATGCGATGACTGCGCTGCCGCTAGATCAGGAGACCGTGCGGGTCCGGTTCAACGAGCATATCGCGTTCCGGCCCGGCCATGTCGATCTCTCACCCGAGGCGCTGGCGCTGATCGACCGGCTGGCCGCGGTGTTCAGCAAGCCGGAGGTCGTGGAGATTCGCATCGAAGGGCATACCGATGACAGGCCGGCGCGCGGCTCGGCCTATGCCTCCAACTGGGAGCTGTCGGCCGCCCGTGCGATGAGCGTGTTTCATGCGCTGGCCGAACGCGGAGTGGCCCGGACGCGGATGATCGCCGGCGGCATGGGCGACGGGCACCCGGTAGCGGGACATCCCGAGCTGGACCGGCGCGTCGATATCACGCTGAAGTTCCGCCCGGTGACAGCGGAGAATGTAGAGCGCGGCATCGTGCACCAACCGCAGCGGCCGGCGATTCAGGCGCCGCGATCGGGTTTCTGATGGCCAGAAGGAAAAAATGGCCGGTTGAATATCTGCCCAATACCGGAGCGTGGATGACCACGTTCGCCGACCTGGTCAGTCTGATGCTGACCTTCTTCATTCTGCTGATCTCGATGTCGACAATGGATAAGACGGGCCTGTCGGATATCGAAACCTCATTCCGCAAGGCGGTGTCAGTGTTTAATTCCGGTTCCGGTACCGAGTTGCAGATTATTCCGCCGTTTGAGATGCAGAAGCTGGTATCGCCGCGCGAACTGATGCTGGCGATGCGCCAGAACAGTATGGCGATGCTGAAAAACAGCGCGCTGGAGCACAAGGTCAAGGGAATCATTGTCAAGGATCGTCTCTATCTGCGCATGCCCGATTCGCTGCTGTTTGAAAAAGGCAGTGCGAAGCTGAAGCCCGAGCATGTCAAAACGCTGCGCAAACTAGCCCAGATGCTGGCAATGACCCCCGGCCAGGTCCGCGTGCAGGGGCATACGAACAGCAAACCGGATCTGGGCGATTCCGAATTCGATGACCCATGGGCACTGTCGCTGGCCAGGGCGGCATCAGTCTTGCATGTGCTTGAAGATGAAGGCGTCAGTCCGGCGCGGTTGTCACTGGTCGGTTACGGGCCATCGCGGCCTGTATCGACGGAAGCGACGCCGTTTGGCCGCAGCAAGAACAGACGAGTCGAGATTATGATTTATCAATGAGATACGGAAACACGATGAACGTGGAGGCATACGATGGCGGATAACGAAGAGGGTAAAGAGAAATCCGGCGGCGGCGGGCTGCTGCCGATCATCAATCTGGTGCTGCTGGTGCTGGTGCTGGCCGTGGGCGGCTTTATCGCTTGGAAATTGATCAGTATGGAGCAGCTGGCGACCGAGCAACCGGCCGCAACGGCAGTGCAGCAGACTGATGATACGGCGATTCCCGAAGCCGAGGACGATAGTGACGAGCCGCCGGTGTCGATGGATCTCGATAATCTGACCATCAATCTGGCCGATACCGATCGCGACCGCTATCTGCGCGTGAAGATTACGCTGGAGCTGCGCAATGAGGAGGCGAAGGCGAAGGTCTCCGAGAATATGGTCAAAATTAAGGATCTGCTGATTTCGTCGATCAGCGGTAAGAAGTTCTCCGAGATCCGTACACCGCAGGGTAAATATGAGTTGAAGCTCGATCTGATCTACCGGATCAATCGCATCGTCGGCGGCAAGCCGATCAAGAATCTCTACTTTGCCGATTTCGTGTCGCAGTGACGGATCCAATGATCGTCAATAAAATGACGAAGTGAGAGGCGTGAGATGAGTGAACCGATTCTGGCACCGGAAGAGATCGAGGCGCTGATGGCCCAGATCGGGCCGTCCGAGCATGCCGAGGCCGTGTTTGCGACGCTGCCGCCGATCCGGCAGCCCGAGCAGGTCGACGAGTTCCAGTTCGACAGCGCCGATGATGACAGCCCGGAGCGCTATCCGATGTTCGTCAATCTGCAGGAGCGGATGGTGGAGATGATGGATGAGCAGTGGGACGAACTGTTCAAACGCGATATCACGATTCAGCTGAGCCAGCTGGAGAGCAAGCCCTATAAGGATATCATCACGACCGATCAGGCGCAGGTCTATTTCGTATTCGAGGTCGAGGGCAATGGCCGTATACTGTTTACGTTCGATACGGCGATCATTGTCGCCTTTGTCGATGCGATGCTGGGCGGCGACGGGGAATCAACCGAGAAGCCGCAGACGCCGTCGCCGGTTGAACTGCGCCGCCTCCCCCCCTCC
>CAYSMR010000241.1:0-2812 GCA_964432195.1 uncultured Zetaproteobacteria bacterium
CTGTCTGTAGAACTGGTGTCGGCACATTGACACTGACCTGCTTTCCGACTATATACTGTTATCTTTCAAGGGAGCGGGTGGCCGATCCATGTTGATATACATCGTCGATGACAATCCGGATGTGTGCGAGTTCCTCGCCTTTCTGCTTTCCAGCGATGGTCACCGCGTGCATGTGTTTGAGGACCCCGAGCAGGCGCTGTCGCATATGCTGGAGTGGTCGCTGCAGCCGGATATCCTGATTACCGATTACAATATGCCGAAGATGAACGGCTACCAGCTGCACCGGCAGGTCAGCCGGCATGCGCCGCAGGTGAAGACGATCGTCATATCCGGACGCAATGATCTGAGGCGGGAGATCGGTGATCTGCATTTCCTGCAGAAGCCGTTCCCGCCCGAACATCTGGTTGGCCTGATCGAAACCCTGAAATCGGGTTGGCGTGGAAACGCTGCCAGTCAGTGCTCCCACGCACGCCTGGAAGGCGGCCGTGGCTAAACGGTGAAGCCCTCCGCGCCGCGGCGCATGCCGAGCGGGCCAGTGCGTGTCGTTTCAATAATCCCGAAGGCTTCCAGCTCGGTCAGGATCGCATCGAGCACCTCGACCTTGCCGATGAACTCGAGGATCATATGACTGTCGACATGGTCGTCCACGACCCTGCCGTCATGGCGCTCGACCAGTTCCAGCAGCGCATCGCACTGATCGCTGTCGGCCTTCACCTTGGCCAGCAGCATGCCGCGCTCCAGATGCACGGCGTGAGAGATATCTTCGACCTTTATCACCGGAATCAGTTTGTTCAGCTGTTTCTTGATCTGCTCGATGACCCGCTCGTCGCCGCACGTGACCAGCGTCATGCGGCTGACCGTCGGGTCTTGCAGCGGTGCGACATTGAGCGTCTCGATATTGTAGCCGCGGGCCGAGAAGAGGCCGGCAACGCGCGTGAGCACGCCGAATTCGTTTTCCACCAGTACGGTAATCGTATGTCTCATGACAGCACCATCTCATTCAGCGCCGCGCCGGCCGGCACCATCGGATAGACGTTCTCCTCGCGCGATACGGCGATATCGACCAGGACGAAACTCTCGCCGTCGATGGCGAAGGCTTCGGCCAGCCCGCTCTCCAGATCGGCGTAGGCCTCGATGCGCATGCCGACGCCGCCAAAGGCCTCGGCCAATTTGACGAAGTCGGGCAGCGCATCGAAATAGGAGTGGGAGTAGCGCGATTCGTAGAACATCTCCTGCCACTGGCGCACCATGCCCATGTAGGCGTTGTTGAGCACCAGAATCACGACCGGCAGCTTGTACTGGTACATCGTCGCCAGTTCCTGAATGCACATCTGTACCGACGCATCGCCGGTGAATACGACGACGCGATCTTCGGGCATCGCGATCTGCGCGCCGAGGCCGGCCGGCAGACCGTAGCCCATTGTGCCGAGACCGCCGGAGGTCAGGAAGCGGTTGGGTTTGCGGAAGCCGTAGTGCTGCGCGGACCACATCTGATGCTGGCCGACATCGGTGGCAACGATGGCGTCGCCATGGGTCAGCTTATGTACCGTGTGGATCACCGACTGCGGCTTGATCGGGCCGTCCGGATCCTGTTCGAAATGGAGCGAATCGACTGCCCGCCACTCATCGATCTGTTCCCACCAGAGCGCCAGCGCGGCCCGGTCCGGCTCACCGTTTTTGCGCGCGATCTCCTCGAGCAACTGGGTCAGCACGACCTTCACATCGCCAACGATCGGCAGGTCGGCATGGATGTTCTTGGAGATCGATGACGGATCGATATCGATATGGATCACCGTCGCATCGGGCGCGAAGGCCTCCAGCTTGCCGGTCACGCGGTCATCAAAGCGCGCGCCGACCGCGATCAACAGATCGCAGTGCGATACCGCCATGTTCGCCTCATAGGTGCCGTGCATGCCGAGCATGCCGATGAACTGTTTATCGTCATAGGGTACGCCGCCGAGCCCCATCAGCGTGTTGGTGACCGGCGCATTGAGCGTATGCGAGAGCTCGCGCAGCAGCGCTGCGCTGCCGGCAGCATTCATAATGCCGCCGCCGGAGTAGATCACCGGCCGCTGGGCGGCCAGCATTTTGCGCACGGCCTTCTTGATCTGGCCCGGATGGCCGCTGGTTACCGGCTGATAGGAGCGCATATGCACCGATTCCGGCCACTCGAATTCGCAGATATTGATGCTGATATCCTTCGGGATATCGACCAGCACCGGGCCGGGGCGACCGGTCGTCGCGATATGGAAGGCCTGACGGATAATCAGGGCCAGATCCTCGACGCGCTTGACCAGGAAATTGTGCTTGGTTGCTGAGCGGGTGATGCCGACGACATCGGCTTCCTGAAAGGCGTCGTTGCCAATCAGGCTCGACGGCACCTGACCGGAGAAACAGACCAGCGGTGTCGAGTCGGCATAGGCGTCAGCCAGGCCGGTCACCGCATTGGTCGCGCCCGGGCCGCTGGTGACCAACGCCACGCCGCACTTGCCGGATACGCGCGCATAGCCGCTGGCGGCATGCAGCGCCCCCTGCTCATGGCGCACCAGATAGTGCTTGAAATGCTCCTGCTGAAAGATTGCATCGTAAATCTGCAATACGGCGCCGCCGGGATAACCGAAAATGGTATCCACGCCTTCCCGTTTCAGGCATTCAACTACGATTTCTGCACCGCTTAATTTCATGGTCGTTTCACTGCGCTCACAAGGATTTGAAAATGGCCGGACAAGCTGCCCCCGTGCTGTCAGATGGTCAAGAAAAAGCCTTTTCCAATATGAAATGAGCCTGAAATATCTGATGCGTCTGTCCATCA
>CAYSMR010000242.1:0-2796 GCA_964432195.1 uncultured Zetaproteobacteria bacterium
AGCTCGACGCTGCGTCCGATCAGCGGATCGATTTTACCATCCCGGGCGCGCTGGCTCAGATTGACGCAGAAGCGGTGTAGCGGCGATGTCTGTTTGTCGGTTTTTTCCGACTCCAGGGCCGGCGTCTCGCCCGGCTCGGCGCGGGAGCTCTCGTTGCTCATGGCGCCGTGGGCTATGAAACTGACGACATCGAGGCGGCGGATGCCCATGCGGTTGAGATAGTGTACGGCATGGGAGTCCTTTTCGGAGAAGATTGCAACCAGGACGTGCGCACCGGTCACCTCGCGCTTGCCGGAGGCCTGCACATGCATGACGGCGCGCTGGATCACGCGCTGCAGGCCGATGCTGGCTGTCGTTTCGCCTGCTTCCTCGGGCAGGATCGCGACATGCTCGCGGATGAAGTCGGTGAGCTGTTTGCGCAGCAGTTCGATATCGGCATGGCAGCCGAGTAGCACGCCCAGCGCATTGGGGTTGTCGAGCAGTCCGAGCAGCAGGTGTTCGACGGTGACAAACTCATTGCGCTGCAAATGCGCGTTGCGGAATGTATCGTTGAGTGTTTCTTCCAGTTCTTCGCTTAAAATGCCCATATCTGCATCCTCACTTCTGCCGGGGTGATGCGCGGCCTGTGCGCATCGGCTGCAACAACTATTATCATACAGTTGCTGCCGTACTAATGCAATATCGGTGCCAGACAGTTGCGACTTCAAGCGCAATGATTGCGCCGTTTATCAGTCGTCTGAATCGTGCTCCATGATACAGCGCAGCGGGTGGCCGCTGGTACGGCTGGCTGTCACCACCTGCTGCAGTTTCGTTTCGGCGATGTCGCGCGGGTAGATGCCGCAGACCGTGCTGCCTTCATGGTGAATCTGCAGCATCATCTGCGTGGCTCGCTCTTCCGATTGATGAAAGAAGCGCATCAGAATATCAACCACAAAGTCCATCGGGGTAAAGTCGTCATTGAGCATAACCACACGATACAAAGGGGGAGATTGCAGTTGAGGTTCTGCGGCTTCTGCCTCAGCTTTGCGGGTAATATCAGGTGCTTCGATGCTGCTCATGCGGCAATCCTAGAGGCCGGTGGCGCTGGCAGCAATGCCCTGCCGGCGCGGCAATGACGGAATAATTAACGGATGGATATCCGGATGGAGATCAAGCATGGTAGAACTGAAATGTATCCTGTGGGATGTGGATGGCACCCTGGCCGATACCGAGCGCGACGGTCATCGGGTGGCGTTCAATATGGCCTTTGAAGAGGCCGGTATTGATCGCGTCTGGGATACGCCGACCTATGGCGAGCTGCTGGCCGTAACCGGCGGCAAGGAGCGCATCCGCTTCGACATTGATCGCGGCGACATGCCAGACATGCCGTATGAGACGATTGCCGAACTGCATGCGCGCAAGACGATCCATTATCAGAGCCTGATTGCCGAGGGGCGGATTCCGCTCCGGCCGGGCGTGCGCCGGCTGCTTGAAGAGGCATACGATGCCGGCATTACGCTCGGCGTATCGACGACAACGACGCCGGCGGCGCTGGATGCGCTGATCGAGCACTCGTTGGGGCGCGAATGGTTTGATCGCTTCGCCGTGCTGGCGGCCGGCGATATCGTGCCGGCCAAGAAGCCGGCGCCGGATATCTACAACTATGCGCTGGAGCAACTCGGTATCGCCGCCACAGACACCGTGGCGCTGGAGGATTCGGCCAATGGATGGCGCTCGGCGCAGGCTGCCGGCCTGAAATGCGTTGTGACGGTCAATGACTATACCCGCGCCCACGATTTCGACGGTGCTGATCTGGTTGTTTCCGAGCTCGGCGAGCCGGACGGTGCGGCGATCGAGGTGTTGCAGAATCCGCATGGGCTGGATTGTCACCACGTGACGCTGGCGCATGTGCGGGCGATCGCAGCAGCCTGATGCATCCGGCCGGGGAGAGCGTCGGAGATCGGACAGTCGTGGAGCAGAACGTTCGCCTGTTTGACAGCCACTGTCATATCAACTTTTCCCATTTCGATGAGGATCGCGATGCGATGTTCGAGCGCATGGCGGAGCACGGGGTTGAGGGCTGCGTCGTTGTCGCGGTCGAACTGGCGCATGTGCCGGCACTCCGAGCGCTGGCCGAGGCACGTGATAATGTCTGGTTCAGCGTCGGCGTGCATCCGAATCATGCTGTTGATTCGGAGCCGGATGTCGATCAGCTCTGCGCGCTGGCGGAGCATCCGCGCTGCGTCGCGATCGGCGAGACCGGCGTGGACCTGTTCCGCGACCATGTCGATCCGGCCCTGCAGGAGGCGCGCTTCCGCACCCATCTGCGTGCAGCCCGGATCATGAACAAGCCGGTGATTGTGCATGACCGCGAGGCCGATACCGACTGCATGCGCATTCTGGCCGAGGAGGGGGTGGGCGAGTGCGGCGGTATTATGCACTGCTTCTCGTCGGATTGGGCTACAGCCGAACAGGCGATCGAACTTGGCATGTCGATCTCGTTCTCCGGCAATGTGACCTTCAAGCGCAATGAAGCGCTGCGCGCCGTGGCCGCTCGCGTGCCCGATGAATTGCTGATGGTTGAGACTGACTCGCCCTACCTAGCGCCGGTGCCGCTGCGCGGCAAGCGCAATGAGCCGGCCTATGTGAGACATGTGGCCGCCTGTATCGCGGCCGAGCGCGGTCTGTCGCTGACCGAACTGGCGGAGCTAACGACGGCGAATACGCGACGACGCTTCAGGATCCCGGCAATGCCCTGAGCCTCATTCATGCACAGATGGCAACGCTTGCACGCAGGAAGCTGTGCTGTCCACAGAC
>CAYSMR010000243.1:0-2739 GCA_964432195.1 uncultured Zetaproteobacteria bacterium
GTGACTTTTTGAGGGGAATCTATTGTAGACAAGTTTTTGATATAGCGCGAGTTACCGGCAGTCGCTTCCGGATCAGTGGTCGGGGAGTAGCGTGCGGAAGGCACCAGCCGCGACGGCGCGACGGACTGCCGCGCGCCCCTCCCGGATCGCTTCCGCGGCGCGATCGAACTCCAGCCAGCCCATATGCGCCAGATGCGGGCTGATCAGAACATCCGGCGGGTCGCCGGCCAGCCGGCTCTTGGTGATGCGATCCTGCATGATATCGATCGATGCATTCATTGTTTCAAACATTCCCGGGCTGCGTTCGCCGCTATTATCGGCCGGCAGTATCGTTTCGATCCGTTCGCGGATCGGGGCCAGCGTCTCGGCGATTTTATCGACCAGTTCGTGCTGCGACAGACTCAGCGCCAGCCGCGTTCTGCGATCGGCCGCGCGCGCCTTGCTGCCGGGTAGTTCGCTGTTCAGATTGACGGCGATGACGATCTCCGCTCCCATGGCGCGGCACATCGAGACCGGTACCGGATTGACCAGACCGCCGTCAACGAGCCAGCGATCCTGATAACGGCGAGCCGGGAAGAGGCCGGGGATTGCGATCGACGCATGTACCGCATTGAGCAACGGGCCGGAGCGGAACCAGACCTCCCGGCCGGCTTCGATATCGGTAGCGACAGCGCCGTAGCGCAGCGGCAGCTCCTCGATATCGACATCGGCGACAAAATGGCAGAAGGCCTGCGCCAGTTTATCGCCCTGAATCAGACCGCCGCCGGTAAACGACAGATCGATCAGTTTCAGGATGTCGCGCACGGTCAGCTTGCGCAGCCACGCCTCCAGCGTATCGAGCCGGCCGCTGGCCAGCGATGCGCCGACCAGTGCGCCGATCGAACTGCCGCAGATAATATCCGGCCGGATGCCGAGCTGTTCCAGCTCGTGAATAACGCCGATATGCGACCAGCCGCGCGCCGAGCCGCTGCCCAGAGCCAGACCGATAGGGGGGCTTGCGGTGGCCATCAGCGCCAGGCTCCAAAGCCCGGCAGCCGGACAGGTTCGGCGATGAACCGATAGGGTGGATAGAACCCGGCCGGGCCGGAGGCGTGCGCCTGCTGTTCGGCGGCGAGTGCACGCAGGCGGCGGACGCGCTCCCGGGTCGACGGATGGGTACGCGCCCATGACGAGCCGGCCTCATGGCGCATCGGAATCAGCCAGTTCCACCAGCGGCTGTTAACCTGTTCCAGCTTCAGTAGCGCCCGCGCCAGTGCGCCCGCATCGCCGGTGATGCGGGCGGCATCGAGATCGGCGTCGAATTCGCGGGTCCGCGACAGAGCCAGCTGCAGCAGTGTCGAGGCCAGCGGCGCAAACAGCAGCAGCAGGATCGCCAGCCACGGCAGTGCAGTGCCAGTCAACAGCCACAGCGGCAGGTTGATCACCAGCATCAGCCAGCCGACTGTCGCGAGGCTGCCGGTCATCCGGCTGATCAGATCGGCTGCCATCATGACATTGAGGTCGCCGTTGCGGATATGGCTGATCTCGTGGGCCAGCACCGCGGCGATCTCATTACTGTCCAGATGCTCCAGTAGTCCATCGGTTACGGCGATCAGCGGCTGGCCGCGCTCACTCATTGCGAAGGCATTCGGGGTCGGTGACGGGATATAGAACAGCAGCGGGTGCTCGCTGAGTTCGGCGTGACGGGCCAGCTGCTCGACGATGCGGTAGAGCTCCGGCGCGCTGGCAAATGGCAGCTGGCGGGCGCGGTGCAGGCGCAGCACCAGCCATGCCGATGCGCGTGGCGTAAACAGCAGCAGCAATGCGAACGAGAAGAGCATCATCACGATGCCCTCGCTGCCGAACAGGCTGGTAAACAGGGCCAGCAGCAGCAACAGCATGCCGCTTAGCAGGATCAGGGTATGCATGCTGTTACGCAGTTTGTGCGACTGATGCAGCGGTGACATAAGTTCTCCTTGTAGGATCCTATTGCAAAACAGCTCATCCTAAAATAGAGGGGCCGCATGCGCGGCCCCGTGGGTCGGCCGGGCAGGCCGATGGTCATGCCGGGGCAGGCAATGCCCCTAGTGGATTGTAATGGCCTTGGGTTTGGCGCTTTCACGTTTCGGCAGCCGAACTTCCAGTACGCCATCTTTCATGCTGGCCTCGACCTTGTCGGGGTCAACATTGCTCGGCAGGCTGAAGCTGCGGGAGAAGCGGCCATAGGCGCGTTCTACGCGATGGATGTTCTCTTCCTTGACGTCTTTCTCGTAACGGCGCTCGCCCGACAGCGTCAGCACGCCATCCTTCACTTCCAGATGTACATCTTTCTTGCTGATGCCGGGCAGTTCAGCCTGTACCAGCAGCGCATCATCAGTTTCGCGGATGTCGACGCGCGGCATCCACTGTCCGGTCTCGCCGGCCATGCCGAGCGGGCTGTCATCAAGCAGGCGGCTGAGCTGACGGTTCATGTTTTCCAGTTCCTGCCAGGGTTCCCATCTTACCAGAGTCATCTACACACCTCCTTATTATTCTCGTTAAACGGGTTTGCCGGATTCAACCCGGTAACAATTATATAGTTCCGGCGGCCCCTGCTTTCAAGGGGAGAGTACTTACGCGGGCAGCAGCGGACGGATGAAGTAGACGACAGCCGAAACGACAATGATCATGATTAGGTTCAGCCGGATACCGGTGCGAACCATGCGCCGCATCGACACATGACCGGAGCCGAATACAATCGCATTGGGCGGCGTGGCTACC